>NZ_JAKTII010000012.1:0-109478 GCF_027855175.1 Acinetobacter sp. AOR14_HL
AAGATCATTAAGAGATTATGAAGAACAACTTGTGTGGATTTTTACTGATTGATTGATCGAAATATTATCATTGATTGATTGGTTTAAATTACTCGAAGTTTATTTGAGCGAAATTTAAGTCAGAAAATTGATGAGCCAGAATTGGCACCTTGTCTTTAATAAGGTGCAAAATGATTTTTAACTGAAGAGTTTGATCATGGCTCAGATTGAACGCTGGCGGCAGGCTTAACACATGCAAGTCGAGCGGAGTGATGGTGCTTGCACTATCACTTAGCGGCGGACGGGTGAGTAATGCTTAGGAATCTGCCTATTAGTGGGGGACAACATTTCGAAAGGAATGCTAATACCGCATACGTCCTACGGGAGAAAGCAGGGGATCTTCGGACCTTGCGCTAATAGATGAGCCTAAGTCGGATTAGCTAGTTGGTGGGGTAAAGGCCTACCAAGGCGACGATCTGTAGCGGGTCTGAGAGGATGATCCGCCACACTGGGACTGAGACACGGCCCAGACTCCTACGGGAGGCAGCAGTGGGGAATATTGGACAATGGGCGCAAGCCTGATCCAGCCATGCCGCGTGTGTGAAGAAGGCCTTATGGTTGTAAAGCACTTTAAGCGAGGAGGAGGCTACTGAAGTTAATACCTTCAGATAGTGGACGTTACTCGCAGAATAAGCACCGGCTAACTCTGTGCCAGCAGCCGCGGTAATACAGAGGGTGCAAGCGTTAATCGGATTTACTGGGCGTAAAGCGCGCGTAGGCGGCTAATTAAGTCAAATGTGAAATCCCCGAGCTTAACTTGGGAATTGCATTCGATACTGGTTAGCTAGAGTGTGGGAGAGGATGGTAGAATTCCAGGTGTAGCGGTGAAATGCGTAGAGATCTGGAGGAATACCGATGGCGAAGGCAGCCATCTGGCCTAACACTGACGCTGAGGTGCGAAAGCATGGGGAGCAAACAGGATTAGATACCCTGGTAGTCCATGCCGTAAACGATGTCTACTAGCCGTTGGGGCCTTTGAGGCTTTAGTGGCGCAGCTAACGCGATAAGTAGACCGCCTGGGGAGTACGGTCGCAAGACTAAAACTCAAATGAATTGACGGGGGCCCGCACAAGCGGTGGAGCATGTGGTTTAATTCGATGCAACGCGAAGAACCTTACCTGGCCTTGACATAGTAAGAACTTTCCAGAGATGGATTGGTGCCTTCGGGAACTTATATACAGGTGCTGCATGGCTGTCGTCAGCTCGTGTCGTGAGATGTTGGGTTAAGTCCCGCAACGAGCGCAACCCTTTTCCTTATTTGCCAGCGAGTAATGTCGGGAACTTTAAGGATACTGCCAGTGACAAACTGGAGGAAGGCGGGGACGACGTCAAGTCATCATGGCCCTTACGGCCAGGGCTACACACGTGCTACAATGGTCGGTACAAAGGGTTGCTACCTAGCGATAGGATGCTAATCTCAAAAAGCCGATCGTAGTCCGGATTGGAGTCTGCAACTCGACTCCATGAAGTCGGAATCGCTAGTAATCGCGGATCAGAATGCCGCGGTGAATACGTTCCCGGGCCTTGTACACACCGCCCGTCACACCATGGGAGTTTGTTGCACCAGAAGTAGGTAGTCTAACCGCAAGGAGGACGCTTACCACGGTGTGGCCGATGACTGGGGTGAAGTCGTAACAAGGTAGCCGTAGGGGAACCTGCGGCTGGATCACCTCCTTAACGAAAGATTGACGATTGGTAAGAATCCACAACAAGTTGTTCTTCATAGATGTATCTGAGGGTCTGTAGCTCAGTTGGTTAGAGCACACGCTTGATAAGCGTGGGGTCACAAGTTCAAGTCTTGTCAGACCCACCATGACTTTGACTGGTTGAAGTTATAGAAAAGAAGATACATAACTGATGATGTAAGCTGGGGACTTAGCTTAGTTGGTAGAGCGCCTGCTTTGCACGCAGGAGGTCAGGAGTTCGACTCTCCTAGTCTCCACCAGAACTTAAGAGAAGTTCGGATTACAGAAATTAGTAAATAAAGATTAAGATCTTGGTTTATTAACTTCTGTGATTTAAGTATCACGGTATTAAGCATGACCTGACGAAGGCATGTTTATTCATTAACAGATTGGCAAAATTGAGTCTGAAATAAATTGTTCACTCAATAATGAAAAGAGAAGAAGTAATTCTGATCTTGGAATTAATTGAGAACTAGCAAATTAACTGAATCAAGCGTTTTGGTATATGAATTAGATTGAAGCTGTACAGTGTTTAAATACACAGTACTTCAAACTGTAAGAGATTGATGAGAAATCATTAATCATGTCTTATTACTCCTTGTAGGTAATAACGACTGTTTGGGGTTGTATAGTCAAGTAATTAAGTGCATGTGGTGGATGCCTTGGCAGTCAGAGGCGATGAAAGACGTAATAGCCTGCGATAAGCTCCGGGGAGGCGGCAAATATCCTTTGATCCGGAGATTTCTGAATGGGGGAACCCACCTACTTTAAGGTAGGTATTGCAACATGAATACATAGTGTTGCAAGGCGAACGAGGGGAAGTGAAACATCTCAGTACCCTTAGGAAAAGAAATCAATTGAGATTCCCTTAGTAGCGGCGAGCGAACGGGGATCAGCCCATTAAGTTATGTGTGTTTTAG
Source organism: Acinetobacter sp. AOR14_HL (assembly GCF_027855175.1). Taxonomy (NCBI): domain Bacteria; kingdom Pseudomonadati; phylum Pseudomonadota; class Gammaproteobacteria; order Moraxellales; family Moraxellaceae; genus Acinetobacter; species Acinetobacter sp. AOR14_HL. The sequence continues at coordinate 2,645 of NZ_JAKTII010000012.1, forward strand.
TGGAACGCTCTGGGAAGTGCGAACGTAGAGGGTGATATTCCCGTACACGAAAGGGCACACATAATGATGACGAGTAGGGCGAGGCACGTGAAACCTTGTCTGAATATGGGGGGACCATCCTCCAAGGCTAAATACTCCTGACTGACCGATAGTGAACCAGTACCGTGAGGGAAAGGCGAAAAGAACCCCTGTGAGGGGAGTGAAATAGATCCTGAAACCGCATGCATACAAGCAGTGGGAGCCGACTTGTTCGGTGACTGCGTACCTTTTGTATAATGGGTCAGCGACTTATATTCAGTAGCGAGGTTAACCGTATAGGGGAGCCGTAGAGAAATCGAGTCTTAATAGGGCGTTTAGTTGCTGGGTATAGACCCGAAACCAGGCGATCTATCCATGAGCAGGTTGAAGGTTGGGTAACACTAACTGGAGGACCGAACCCACTGTCGTTGAAAAGCCAGGGGATGACTTGTGGATAGGGGTGAAAGGCTAATCAAGCCTGGTGATAGCTGGTTCTCCCCGAAAGCTATTTAGGTAGCGCCTCGGACGAATACCATAGGGGGTAGAGCACTGTTTCGGCTAGGGGGTCATCCCGACTTACCAAACCGATGCAAACTCCGAATACCTATGAGTACTATCCGGGAGACAGACTGCGGGTGCTAACGTCCGTAGTCAAGAGGAAAACAATCCAGACCGCCAGCTAAGGCCCCAAAATCATAGTTAAGTGGGAAACGATGTGGGAAGGCATAGACAGCTAGGAGGTTGGCTTAGAAGCAGCCACCCTTTAAAGAAAGCGTAATAGCTCACTAGTCGAGTCGGCCTGCGCGGAAGATGTAACGGGGCTAAAACTATGTGCCGAAGCTGCGGATTTGACTTTTAAGTCAAGTGGTAGGGGAGCGTTCTGTAAGCCGATGAAGGTGTATTGAGAAGTATGCTGGAGGTATCAGAAGTGCGAATGCTGACGTGAGTAACGACAAAACGGGTGAAAAACCCGTTCGCCGAAAGACCAAGGGTTCCAGTCCAACGTTAATCGGGGCTGGGTGAGTCGACCCCTAAGGCGAGGCCGAAAGGCGTAGTCGATGGGAAATTGGTTAATATTCCAATACTTCTGTGTAATGCGATGAGAGGACGGAGAAGGTTAAGTCAGCCTGGCGTTGGTTGTCCAGGTGAAAGGAAGTAGGCATGCATCTTAGGCAAATCCGGGGTGCTCTATGCTGAGATCTGATAGCAAGCTGTACTTGTACAGCGAAGTGGCTGATACCATGCTTCCAGGAAAAGTCTCTAAGCTTCAGTTACACAGGAATCGTACCCTAAACCGACACAGGTGGTCAGGTCGAGTAGACCAAGGCGCTTGAGAGAACTCTGCTGAAGGAACTAGGCAAAATGGTACCGTAACTTCGGGAGAAGGTACGCTGTTGTTGGTGATGGAACTTGCTTCCTGAGCTGATGACAGCCACAGAAACCAGGCCGCTGCAACTGTTTATTAAAAACATAGCACTCTGCAAACACGAAAGTGGACGTATAGGGTGTGATGCCTGCCCGGTGCTGGAAGGTTAATTGATGGGGTTAGCGTAAGCGAAGCTCTTGATCGAAGCCCCAGTAAACGGCGGCCGTAACTATAACGGTCCTAAGGTAGCGAAATTCCTTGTCGGGTAAGTTCCGACCTGCACGAATGGCATAATGATGGCGGCGCTGTCTCCAGCAGAGGCTCAGTGAAATCGAAATCGCTGTGAAGATGCAGTGTACCCGCGGCTAGACGGAAAGACCCCGTGAACCTTTACTGCAGCTTGACATTGAACTTTGACCTTACTTGTGTAGGATAGGTGGGAGGCTTTGAAGTTGGAACGCTAGTTCCAATGGAGCCGTCCTTGAAATACCACCCTGGTAATGTTGAGGTTCTAACTCTGCCCCGTAATCCGGGGCGAGGACCATGTCTGGTGGGTAGTTTGACTGGGGCGGTCTCCTCCTAAAGAGTAACGGAGGAGTACGAAGGTGCGCTCAGCGTGGTCGGAAATCACGCGTAGAGTATAAAGGCAAAAGCGCGCTTAACTGCGAGACCCACAAGTCGAGCAGGTACGAAAGTAGGTCTTAGTGATCCGGTGGTTCTGTATGGAAGGGCCATCGCTCAACGGATAAAAGGTACTCTGGGGATAACAGGCTGATACCGCCCAAGAGTTCATATCGACGGCGGTGTTTGGCACCTCGATGTCGGCTCATCTCATCCTGGGGCTGAAGCAGGTCCCAAGGGTATGGCTGTTCGCCATTTAAAGAGGTACGCGAGCTGGGTTTAGAACGTCGTGAGACAGTTCGGTCCCTATCTACCGTGGGCGCTGGAAATTTGAGAGGATCTGCTCCTAGTACGAGAGGACCAGAGTGGACGAACCTCTGGTGTACCGGTTGTGACGCCAGTCGCATCGCCGGGTAGCTATGTTCGGAAGGGATAACCGCTGAAAGCATCTAAGCGGGAAGCCTACCTCAAGATAAGATTTCCCTAGGACTTTATGTCCTCTAAAGAGCCGTTCGAGACTAGGACGTTGATAGGTTGGATGTGGAAGCATAGTGATATGTGAAGCTGACCAATACTAATTGCTCGTGAGGCTTGACTATACAACACCCAAGCAGTTGTATATAAAGCATCAATCGATTCATTAATATGCAAAGCAACTTGATTTAGTTATACGCTTAGCTAAAATGAACAAAATATTAAGACTCAATCAGCCCATCTGTAAAGATTTGGAAAACGCATCGGCAACCAATAAGACCAATGTAAGTATCCATACCAGTTGTGCTGGCGACCATAGCAAGAGTGAACCACCTGATCCCTTCCCGAACTCAGAAGTGAAACCTCTTAGCGCTGATGGTAGTGTGGGGTTTCCCATGTGAGAGTAAGTCATCGCCAGCTCATTATTCGAAACACCCTCAACTTAACAGTTGGGGGTGTTTTTTTATGACTGCAAAATTGAAAATGATAGAATAATTTTGGAATGTATTATGATATAAATCAAATACCTTAAAATGATAACAAGAGTATGAATAATGAAATTTGTAGGATTGAAAATATTTGTCTGTATGCTAGCTATAACACTTGGTAGTAAATCTATCTATGCTAATGAAGTTGTAGAAAGTTTATTTAGCACAAAAGCTTTTTTAAATATTTGTGTTAGTTCTAGAGGAAATCCAGAAATAATAAATAAACAAGCAAAAAATATGGGTTTTATTCAAATGCCTAATGAGTATGCTGCACATTTTTTAAAAGATTATAATGGGAGCGCTTGGATGATAAGCTCTTCAGAAGGGAAGTTTGTTATTACTCAACTCGATAACGGCGTATGTTCATTATTTATAAATAAAGGAAACTCAACTGAAATTCAGAAGAGTTTAGAAAGCTGGTTGCCCCCTAAATCTACTGGTTTAACTTATAAAAAGGAAATATCTAAAGATAAAAATTTGACTACAACAAATTATATTATTTCTAAAGATGGAAAGGCTTTAGAGACATGGATATATACTAGTTCATCTGAAAAGAATGCTTCACTAGTTGCAGTTATTTCCCATCAAATGAATTAATTAAAACAATTTAATGTATAGAAGAGCCAACTTTTATTAAAAGAGCTCTTCTAAGATTGATTATTTCAACTGTCTACGTGCATGTTTTAAAGCAGTGCGAAGACCTTCTTCTAGAGTTGGGTGATAGAAAGGTTTCTCTAAAATATCATTTAAGGTTAAATCTTCACTTATTATCCAGCTTAATAGATGAGCCATATGTTCTGTTGCTTCTGTAAATAACTCAGCACCCAGAAGCTTTTGACTTTCTTTATCTATATAAACCTCAATGCCTCCTTTGTTTTTTCCAAGAACGATAGCTCTGCCTTGTCGTTCATAAGAAGCTTCACCTGTAATAAAGTCTATACCAGTGTCTTTTAGTTGTTTATAGCTTTGTCCAACAATCGCCATTTCTGGATCACTAAATACAATTCCTAATGGAGTAAGAGTCTTAACTGGATTGACTTGTGGATAGTTCAAACAGTTATGAACAACTTTTTTCCCCTCATGTGCTGCTTCATGTTGTAATGGTGTTGAGGTATAAGCATCACCGACAATAAAAATTGGATAGGTCTCTAATTGCTTGGTTTTTGCATTTATAGGTAATGACTTAATATCTTTAAAAGAACTATCAATATTTTCTAGTTTTAAAGTATCAAGCAAACTTGAACGGCCTGTTGCAACTAGAACATATTCAACTTTGAGAGTTTTCTCTTTTTCTTCTAGTTTATAATTTAATATGACACCCTCAGAATTACACTTAACTTCACTTGGTAAAGTCTCGAATAGAATTTTTAATTCTTTCCCTAGCTCTTTTTGCGCAAGTTGTTGAAGTTTCGAGCTAGTCAGTATCCCAATTCGTTTACTGCGAGCAAATATAGTGGTTTCTACGCCCAAACGATGCAAGGCCTGTGCGATCTCGAGGGCAATCACACCACTACCAATGACTGCAATAGATTTAGGTAGTGTTTTTAATTCGAATATTTGATCTGTTGTTATAAGTCGATTAACGAGTTCTTGCTTCCAGGTTTGATCATAATTAGGAGTTGAACCAACCGCTAGAATAAAACTTTTTGATTGGTACTGTTTCCCGTTAACTTCTACAGTCTGTGCATCAATAAAATGTGCTTTACCAGAAATTTTATGTTTAGCAGGCCATTGTTCTACATCTTTTAAAGTTGCTTGCGTAAAACGATCACGTAATGTTTGTACGTGCTGCATAACCTGAGTCGTATTAATTTTTGCAGATACATCCAAAGCAACCTCTTGAGCATTTTGAATGTCAAACATACGGTTTGCTGTAGAGATGAGGACTTTACTTGGCATGCAGCCTACACGAGCGCATGTCGTATCCCAGGGTCCATCATTTATAATTAAAAGATTCTTGGTATATTTAACCGCTTCTTTGTAGGCGCTGATGCCTGCTGTACCTGCGCCAATGATAATAATATCGAACATTTTTCATTAAGCTATTTTAATAGATATTTAGAATATATAGAAAAACCCTCTTGAACAGAGGGTTTGGTTCTAATTATTTAGCTTTAAAATGTAAATTTTTGCATAAAAGGAGTTTTTAAAGTGGTTGAAACAGTCCCATTTTGATTTATAGACTGACCTTCGATGCTTATACCATTAATGACATGCTTAAAGTCTAATGTAGTTCCATTCAAGCTTTGTTTAAAAGTAAAAATATTTTGTCCTTCTAAATAAATACTGCCATTAAATTTTTGTGCATTCGTTGTTGGCGATTCATTTTCAACGCGACTTCCTTCAAGACCAGTAATATTAGGTAAGCTCAATATTTGGTTACCATTTAAACTTACTTTGTATGTCGCATTGTTTGTATTGCCTGGAGTCGAGTTCACAATAAATGAAATTGGCTCAGCAAAAGGAACATTAGGGTTATCATTAATAAGTACGTTGAAACCAGAACCACCCTGAACTACGTAGAGATCACCATCAGTTGATGTATTATCTTTATATACACTCATTGCACCAGTAGTAACTTCTTTTTCAGTGGCTTGACCTGTTTCTGGATCTTGAACAATAGTCGTTGTAGTAATTTTATAATCACTTGTTGTTGAATTAATTAATACAAATCTTTTTTGTTTAGTTTGTTCAAGTCCCCATGATTGTTGGAATGGATATGCAAAGGCTCCAGTAATTGTTACATCTTGGAAGTTCTTATCATTATTTTCATTTTGAAAAATATAAATTCTGGTATTTGATTGATAATCCTCTAAATTTGGAGATGTATTATCGCTTGCCAGTTTAATATTTTTTAAATCGTCTGCTGTAATATCAAAGTCCCAATCATTATAACCAGAGAGCAAAGTTTTAATTTCTTCGCCTTTAAATACGTAGCAGGCACGGTAGTCTGTAGTACTCTTTAGAAAGCATTTTTCACGATAGTGATCAGAATATTTTGTAAGATCTACTTTTCGAATATCTAAGGTTAACTTGAGCGGGCCTTGAGCGAAGGTGTCTAGTGCGTGATCAATGTAACCTTTTGATAACTTTTCATCGTTAAGATCATAGGCGCCAAACAAATATTTTCCTTCTTGCTTTACGCTATTTAAAACAGAAGTAGCCAACTCTTGATCTGTTGATGGTGTGGTTGGTGTTGTTGTAGAGCCAGAATTTGAATTTTGGTTATAGTAGCCATCACCGCCACCTCCACCACAAGCTGTCAAAAAAGCAGCCAAAGTAATCCCACATACCCCATGAGTAAGTTTCATGATTATCCCCAATTAAAATGATAAGTTATTTAAAATAATTTTTTAGATTTATAAAATAACATATATTTCATGAGGTTGCTCATTATATTTATGAGCAGTTAGCTAATTAAATTCTTGTACCCATAGTTACTCCAACTGTAGGCTTTACTTGCATTGATGAGCATGCTGTAAGAATTAAACAGGTTAAAAGAGCAAATATAAATTTATTCATGAAAATTAATAAATGATTCAAAAAGATTTAAATACTTTAGATCAATATTATTTTTAGTTCTGTTGAGTTCGTGCAGAGATATGCAAAATAAGTTATCAAAAAACCCTACTTTAAAGAAGAAATAGGGTTTTATAAAATATTAATTTCTTAAAATTAATCGTCTAGCAAATCCATTTGTTTTGCTAATTGATATAGGTTGTTTGAGCGGTTTCCTGTACGGCAGAACATCAGTACAGGTTTTGGCAACTCATTGTAATGATTTGCGAAAGTACGTACATTAAGCTCTGTAATCTGTCCAGCTACAACAGGTTGATAAACGTAGTCTAGACCTACTTGACGTGCTGCTTCTTCAATTTGAGCACTTGTAGGTTGTTCTGGGCCGCCTTCCATATCTGGTCGATTATTAATAATCGATTTAAATCCTTTTTCTACAACTTGGCCAACATGCTCTGGACCAATTTGACCTGCGAAACCAACATTCTCTGACATTTCGTCACTCCAAAATTTAACAAAACCTCTTATGCTGTATCATAGCATTAAGCTTAACCTGAGATACAAGACACTCATGTGTTGTTCTGATTGAGAAAGTTATGTCTTATAGCTAAGTTATAAATTTTAAAAATGATCATCAAGCTATTTTAAAATTGGTTATTCATATTCTATTTCAACGGAGCACATATGCACGCTTATACGGTTGAGCCTTTATATGTTCCATGTGGTCAGGAAACGATCGCAGCTGATTTTTATATTCCAAAAACAAATAAGAAATCTGCCGTTATTATTATGGCCCATGGTTTTGCTGCGTTGCGTCAATTTAAACTAATCCAATATGCTCAGCGGTTCGCTCAAGCAGGTTATGCTGTTATTTTGTTTGATTATCGATATTGGGGTGGGAGTACTGGCAAGCCAAGAGAATTGGTCTCTATTAATTCCCAGTTAGAAGATTGGAAGACAGTAATTCAATATGCTTCTACCTGTAAGATTGTAGATAACCGAAGGATTGTGCTGTGGGGGACTTCATTAAGTGGTGGATATGCGCTAAGTCTGGCTTCTGAATTAAAAAATATTCAGGCAATTTTAGTACAAATTCCTTATGTCGATGGCGCTGAAACTGCCAAGCTTTATCCTTTGCAACGTTATCCTCAAGCATTGAAGTTATCGAGTCAGGACTATATGGGATCAAAAATGGGGCTTAATCCCAAAAGATTGCCTGTCGTCGATCAACATAATTTATGTTTTATGCCTACAGCTGATAGTTATTATGGTTATTTATCGATTGTAAATCCTGACTATTATTGGAGTGGGGAAGTCCCAGCCCGTGTCTTTTTTAATTTGATGAGATACCGTCCAATTCAAGTTGTACGCCAGATTAATATTCCGGTTTTATTTATTGCAGCCCAAAAAGATTCCCTTATTCCTCTTGAATCCAGTCGCGAAGCTGCGACAAATATTGCGCCTTTTGTGAGTTATCATGAGTGGGACATGAAACATTTTGATATTTATCACGGTTCATGGTTTGAAAAAGCAGTGATAACCCAATTAGAATTTTTACATCAGCATATAGGAGTGGTGTAAATGATTATTGTATGTGCATCGTGCGGTGCAAAAAACCGAGTTCCTGAAGAAAAACTTCCTGAGCAACCAAGCTGTGGGCAATGTCATCAGCCATTACTACCGCTTGCACCTATTGAGTTAAATGAGCAAAATTTTAGTAACTACATCACGAATAGTGATCTACCTATTCTCATAGACTTATGGGCAGAATGGTGCGGACCTTGTAAAATGATGGCACCACATTTTGCGCAGGTCGCAAAACAGAATCCAGGCGTTATTTTTGCCAAGATTGATACCGAAGAGTCTCCTCGCTTGAGCCAAGCTTTTCATGTGAGAAGTATTCCGACACTTGTCTTAATGAATAAAACGACAGAGGTCGCGCGTATTAGCGGTGCATTACGTGCGCCTGAATTACAGCAGTGGCTCGATCAACAACTTCAAACGAATTTCGGGAGCTAAGGTGTCAGAAGCTTATACCAAACCAGAAGGAATTTTGTCCTTACAAACGATTGCCATGCCAGCCGATACAAACTGGAGTGGTGATGTATTTGGTGGATGGATTGTGTCACAAATGGACTTGGCTGGAGCAATTCACGCAGAACGTTTCAGTCGTGGCCGCTGCGCTACGATTTCCATTAATCAAATGACCTTTTTGGTTCCGGTAAAGGTTGGCTTTGTCATTAGCTGCTATACCAAAATCTTAAAAGTTGGAAATACTTCTATTCAGATGCAAATTGAAGTTTGGGATAGTCATGATGACTCTCGTGAGCCAATACGTATTACTGAAGGAGTCTTTACCTTTGTAGCAGTGGATGTAAAAGGTAATAAGCGTCAAATACCCGAAGAAGCAAGACAAAAGTTTTTAGCATCTTGTGAATAATAAAAAAGCCCAAATTTAAATTTGGGCTTTTTTATATCTTTATTTCTTACGTTTAGGTAACCATGCCCACAGCATTTGGCACTGGATTGGTTCATTGCCTGCATCATCAATAACAGTAACCGGAATTACAAGTTCACCTTTCTCATTATCCGCAATAAACTTTTGCTGTTCAGCAGATAACGTTGCTGTAGCAGTTAAACCACCTTCAACCACTTTTAAATAATCTACATGCAATGATTTGATTAATAAAATGCGGTTATCAGGAATGTGTAAACCCGTTAGAAAACCTGTTGCAGTTTCTGCTAAAAGAGCCATAGCAGCAGCATGGACTCCTTTAATATGATTCTGCATATTTTTTTGGTTTTCTAAACGGACAGTAACATGGTTTGAGTCTACTTCCAGATAGCGAATATTTGCTGTACCCACCATTGGCACGATACGACCAAACGCCTTGCTCCAAAGTGTACTCCGAATACCTTTAGGGAATTTTGAAGTCGCTTTTACCAGTTTTGATAGACGATTGGATTGAGACATGGAATTACCTTAGCTTTGAATGTCACGACAAGAGATTAATCTTTAAAGTTATTAAACTGTAATGGCACACCAAATTGTTGTTCACGTAAAAAATTCATCACTTGTTGTAAAGTGTCGCGCTTTTTATCCGTTACACGAATTTTGTCGCCTTGGATAGAAGATTGCACTTTAACGCCACTTTCTTTAATGGCTTTATTAATTTTTTTTGCAGTATCTGAGTCAAGACCGTCTTTAAGTTTAATGACCTGTACAAAATTTTTGCCTGAAGCAGCAGCTTTTTGTGGGTCTAGAGCTTGTATATCAATTTTACGTTTGTAAAAATGATTTTCTAACATGTTGTAAACTTGTTCACACTGGAAATCACTTTCGGTACTGATTTTAATTTCTTTATTTTTTTCGTTTATTTCGACTGAAACATCATGACCACGAAAGTCAAAACGTGTTGCAATCTCTTTTTGTGTGTTCTGTACAGCATGATTAACTTCAAAAATCTCTAATTCAGAGACAATATCGAAAGAAGGCATAGTTTAGACCTTTACAAAGGGAAAGAATATTTGAGATGCTAAGAGGGTTTTCTTCATTTGCCAAGTGTTGTTTACATCAAAGGAGTGCACAATGATCCGTAAACAAGAAATTACAACATTTGAATTCCCAGAAAATGCTGTTATCTGGGATGTCCGTGATACAAATGCTTATGCAGAAGGGCATGTTAAAGGTGCGGTAAATCGCCCGATTAATGATTTGAATGCTGATATTTTGAACCAGGTCTCTGCGGGTCAGCCGATTTATATTTTATGTGGTGGTGGTAGCAAAGCTCCTCGTGCAGCTGAGACACTAGAAGGATTCGATGCCTCGCGTGAATATGTCGTGCTGATGGGGGGGACACGTGCAGCTCGTGATGCCGGCTTGCCTCTAGAGCAGGGCGCATAAAAAAAAGCACCTTCGGGTGCTTTTTTATGGAATTGAACTATTGTGGTTTGAAATAAGGCTTTTTAGGTTTTACTTTTCTTTGGAATCGTTGCGGATTCAATTTTTGTAATAAGCGGTCCGGTACTGGACAAGCTTCTCCTAACATTTGGGCAACTAAGATCTCACTGCATAGCGGAGCAAATAAGAAGCCCTTAGAACCAAGACCAGCAAAAGTAGCAATTCGGCTATTCTCCTGCATTTTTCCAACGAGAGGAAAATAATCTAAGCTTTGTGCGCGGATAGATGCTCGGCCTTGCCAAGTAGTTGTAGAAGGCAATTGTTGTGCATATTCAGGGAATACGCTGTGGATTAATTCAAAGTTATGCACATGGTCTTCTGGCCCTACTTCTTGATCCTCACGATTTGGGTAGAAAGACGCACCTAAAATCATCTGTGAAGCATTAAGTTGCATACAGTAGCCGCCATAGCTATAAGCTTCCTGTATAGGTAGGGGAGCAAAAGTATTGTCAACCCAGCTTACTTGCCCACGTATTGGTTTTAACTGTGGATAGCTTTCAAAAAAAGTCGCGCTTTGACGCGCACAGCACACAACAACATGGTCTGCCTCTGCAATAACTTCATTGCCAGTCTTCAATTGAACTTTATTTTCACAAGATACAAGCTCTGTAATATTGAGAATTTTTAAATCGATCAAAGGATGTTGCAAAATTTCATCACGTAGTTGATGTGGTGAAACCGAGCCCGCTTCGGTAAGTAAAACACTTGAATATACAGTTTCAAGTGAGTTCGTGGAGTGGGTAACAACCTGAGCTGGATATTGATTTACAAGATCGAGAAGTTCATCTGCATTTTTCAAGGCGATTTGTTGTATTTGAACTGGACGAAATGCTTGAAAATTTTTATAAAAATTCAAGGCATGTTGCCAACTTAAGGTCATCAGATGTTCATGACTTTGCTCAATTGGGCATAGCTTTGGATTAAGTAGGGCTAAAGGGTTTCCAGAAGCGCCAGATAATGCTTCTGTTTGCTCATATAAGGTGACTTGATGCCCACGCGCTGCATATGCCCACGCCGTAGTTAAACCTGCTATACCGGCCCCAATAATCGCAATATGCTGTTGTCCCTTACTCAATGAGTGAACTAGGTCTAATGGGGAGGACTCATCATCAGATTGAGGTGGATTCCAAATTGCTTTGAGCATTTCACGTTTATGCCGAAAACCACGTGGACGTGAAATATCAATACCATGTGCTTTTAGCCCACGTTTTAAAACACCCGCGACACTGAAAGAGGAAAATGTACTGCCATAGTCAGAAAGACGAACAATATGGTTTAAAACATTTTGCTCCCACATGTCTGGATTGCAAGAGGGCGCAAAGCCATCTAAAAACCAAGCATTTACTGCTTTAGTTTTAGCCATGCTTGGAAAAATATCTTGGGCATCCCCTAGCCATAAGTCGATGCTAAAACGTTCTTCAGGGAAACTTAAACGATGACATCCAGCAATAGGTAGCGGATATTGTTCAATTAACTGGTCTGCAAGTGGTTTAAGCTCATCCCAGACATTTAAAGCACGAATAAGATCGGCTTTACTTAATGGAAATTTTTCAACACTAATGGCGTGTAAATGGCTTTGATTATTAGGACGGACTTGTTGCCAAAGTTGCCAAAGTGCAAGAATGTTTAAACCGGTACCAAAACCGGTTTCTCCTACACTGAAATATTCAAAATCTTTTAGATTGGCTAAGCGTTCTGATAAGTCGTTACCATTTAGAAAAACATGCCGTGTTTCAAGTAGGCCATTATCTTTAGAGAAATAGACATCACCAAATTGTTTGGAAATGGGAACCTCGATACCATCGATTAATTCCCAGTCCAGTTCTGCTGTTTGTATACGGTTTGATACGTTCATTTAGTTTAATAGATCGCTTGGATTTACCACTGGCGTCGACGTTTTGTATGGATATAACTAGAGATAAAGAAACCCAGCAATACGCCACCAGCTAAGGTAACCGCGCCATATAAAAACATTTGCGCACTACGTTCGCTTTGTAAGACTTGGACTTGAACATAGAGGCTATCATTTTTTAACTGTAACTCTTGGTTTTGGGCGAGTGCTTCAAGATTGGCATGTTCTAACTGTTTTAAACGAGATGCTTGATCTTGAACTAAAGCTTTGATTTTCGCATCTTGCTGTTGTTTATTCTTTGCAAGTTGCTCAGCCGTGAGTGGTTTTGTTGCGGTCGACGCCGTTGTAGCAGCTGTTGGAACTGGCTGATTCGCAGCCTGAGTTGAAGGTGCACTTGGAGGAGTCGTTGCTGGTGTGGCAGCAGGTTCAACTGCATTAGCAGTTGAACAGATCAAACACAAGCCGAGAAAGCTTTTGATTGCAGGGTGCATATGATTACCCTTTTGGAAATGCTTTATTAAACGGTTTTACATCAATATGAGCGTAAATGCCTTCTTTGAGAAATGGTTCGTCTTTTAACCATTCGTCTAATGCTTCGCGACTGTCGAATTCAACAATCATGGTGCTGCCATAAAAACCTGCTTGAGGATCATTCGGGTCTTTTGGCATAGCTCCCGCTGTAACAAGGCGGCCTTCATCATCAAGTTTTTGCAAACGTTCGATATGCTGAGGGCGTACGGCCAAGCGTTTTTCTAAAGTTCCTTCGTTATCGGTACAGCTTAGAACAAAAAAAGGCATGTAATCGTATCTCTGTAATCAATCAGGAATCATTTTAAGCTTCAGGTGACTTAAAATGTTTACGTAAAATAATGAACTGAATAATGATAAATGAAAACATGACGATCATGTCACCAAATGCAGTGAATTCACCCCAATATTTTCCGCCGTGAAATAAAAACGCGAAGAAGATATGTAAACAAGACATCACCACAAACATGACTGCCCAAGCAAAATTTAGATTTTTCCAACCTTTTTCACTTAACTCTAAAATAGGGTCAAATAGACGTCGTATGAGTGGCTTACGATCTTTACCAAACCAAGGTGAAACTAAGAATGCACCTGCAAAAACCAAATTCAAAATTGCAGCTTTCAGACGAATATAGAAATCATCACTTAACATGAGGGTGATGCCACCAAAAATGACAGTCATAAACAATACAAACCACTGTTGTTTATCTAGACGGAATTTTTGGAAAACAAATAGGGCACCATATACCACAAGCATTGAAATAATTAAGCCAGTAGTCGCTACAAGAATATTATTATTATCGGCACCACCAGCAGACCCGATCAGTTTAAGTAAAGGATGCTGTGTATCGGTTGGATCAACTGTTTTATATAAATAGAAGAAAATAATTAATGGAACAAAGTCCAGAAGTGCTTTCATGTTAGAGTATCTGATCAGGTTTGGTGAATGGCATAGTATAAAAGATGCAAGGCATAGATTTACATACACATAGCAATATTTCTGATGGAACTTTGTCTCCGGAATTACTGGTGCAAGCTGCTATAGATGTGAATTTGCATACTTTGGCTTTAACTGACCACGATACAATGGATGGGTTGCAGCGAGCTAGAATTGCTGCACAAGGTCATGATTTAAAAATCATTTCTGGTACAGAGATTTCAAGTCAGTGGTCACGTCCAACAACGAAGAAGAGTTATGGCGTACATATTGTTGCTTTAAACATGCAAAATGAAGCGCCAATTTTAGAAGCATTAGAACAACAAAAAAGAGTACGAGCGCAAAGAGCTAAAGTAATTTGCGATTTATTAGAAAAATGTATTGGTTTTCAGATTTATGAGGATGTTCTTGCCAAAGTAGAAGATCAGGCAGACCGCATCACCAGAACACACATTGCTAAAACACTCGTCGAGAAAAAAGTTGTAACCCGTCCTCAACAAGCATTTGATCGTTTCTTAAAAGAAGGAAGACGTGCTTTTGTAAAGTTTGAAGGATTGGGGTTAAAAGAAACAATTGACATGATTCACGAAAGTAAAGGGTTGGCAGTTTTAGCACATCCGACTCGTTATGATTTATCTGCAACTAACGTTCGATATTTAATTGAATTGTTCGCAACTTCAGGTGGAGATGCAATTGAATTACCTCCACCGATGGAAACTTTATATACTCGCCAGATGATTGATCGGATGATTGAGCAATATCAATTAGCTGTATCGATTGGCAGTGATTTTCATGGTGAAAATATGCCATGGATTAAACTGGGAAATACACCTAAGCCAACGGCTAATCAGCAAGGTGTTTGGGAACGTTTTCTCTAAGACATTACAACAAGTTATTATCTTGAGCTTGAATTGGTGGTGGGGTAGGTTTACCCAAAGTCCCTAAAAGTTCAATTTCGATACTACGAACCATGGCATCTAAAGGTAAATCATTACTTTGAGTACCGAAAGGCTCTTCAATTTCCGAGCTGAGTGCATCAAGTCCTAAGAATGTATATGCCAAAATTCCCACCAGTAAAGGTGTTGCTAACCCAAGCAATGAACCAAGACTGAACGGCAACATAAAACAGAAAAAATAGACAGTGCGATTGAGCAAAACTGAATAGGCAAATGGAATAGGCGTATTGGCGATTCGGTCACAGCCTGTTTGCACAACGCTTAAATCTGCAACATTTTTATTCATCTGTGCATAGATGATGTCTGATATTTCACCTTCTTTAAGCGCTTGTAATAATTCCCAGTGAATGAGGCTAAGTGTGTACTGAGGGGCATTATTTTGCTGATAGAGCTGGTTGAGTGCTTGCTGGCTCATACCGCTGGTTTGTATGAGCTCAGTTGGGTTCGCCGTCTGACGACGTAAACGATCTCGTAACACGTTAGCAAAAACAATTACATGCTGAATCACACGTTCACGGCGGGCCTGAGTCAAAATTCTGCAGTCGCGGTCAAAATGGCGTGAGGTTGCAATTAAAACGCCCCATAATTTTCGGGCTTCCCACCAACGGTCATAACATGCAGTATTTTTAAATCCTAAGAAAATAGAAAGTACGACGCCAATAAGGGTAAAGCCAACCAAAGGAATCTCTGGAAAGCGATAAAGATTGATATATTCTACGCCCCCAATGATTGCCGAAATCAGCATAACGACCCCTAGAGAGGGTAAAATTTTGGGTAAAATTGTCCCTCGCCAAGAGAATAATACTTTGAAAATACTAGGCTGCTCACGAACAATCATTTTGTTTTTAACGTCACTATTTTTGCTTTGATCTTCTAGGCTTAGTGCCCCTTTGTCAATATCATTGAACTGATATTATTGTTGGGTTGAGCAGTTGTTGTTCAGCAAATGAAAAGCTTCCTTCTGGTGAGATAATAAAATGATCCAAGAGGCGTATTTCGACAAGCTGACAGGCATGTTCCAGTTGCTGAGTTAAGGCAATATCTTCAGCAGAAGGCTGTGCTGAACCAAAGGGATGATTGTGTGCAATGACCAGTTGGCAAGCATGTTGTTGTAGGGCGTAGCGTAGGGTTTGATTGACTGAAACCGCACAATGTTGAACTGACCCAAAAAATAACTTTTTAAAATGGAGCTTTCTTAATTCTGGATCTAGACACAGCACTGCAAAGACTTCTTGTTTTTCGCCTTTTAATTCGTAGCGCAAATAATCCAAAACCAAATCAGAAGTGTGAAGGCTGAGATTATTTTTCTGAAAGTGATGATCGAGATAACGCCGCCCGAGCTCTTTAACTGCCAATAATTGTGAATATTTTGTTGCTCCAATTCCATTAAATTGAGTTAACTCACTTAACGATGAATCAAATACTGCATTTAGGCTACCAAAGTGCTGAATGAGTAAACGTGATAGTTCGACTGCTGAATGTTGTCGTGAACCTGATCGAAGAAAAATCGCGAGCAGCTCTGCATCTGATAGACTTTGCGGACCTTGTTGTAATAACCGTTCTCTTGGCCGTTCTTGTTCGGGCCAATTTTTAATAGAAGTATTCATATTCCCCAGCATAATTCGCTTAAAATTTTATTTTGTTTGCCCAATCAATCTTGGGTCTGCGCGTATTTAATGCTATTGTGAGCGCCACTGCAACAGTAAGGTATCCTGTTCGTGAGCTTTGATCTAAGTGTTATTCCTCATAAAAACATTGTTTTAGCTGTCACTGGCGGAATTGCTGCCTATAAAAGTGCCATTTTAGTCCGTCGCCTTAAAGATTATGGCTTTGACGTACGTGTGGTCATGACACATGGTGCTCAAGCATTTATTACCCCACTAACGTTTCAGGCTCTTTCTGGTAATCCCGTTCATACTGAACTTTTAGACCCTGCGGCTGAAGCTGGGATGGGACATATTGAATTAGCACGTTGGGCTGATTTATTACTGGTTGCGCCTGCAAGTTGCGATACTTTGGCAAAATTTGCGCATGGTTTAGCAGATGATTTGCTCAGTACAGTGTTTTTGGCAACAAAATCTCCTGTGTGGGTTGCACCTGCCATGAACCAGCAAATGTGGGCGGCCAAAGCAACACAACGAAATTTACAAACCTTGGTCGAAGATGGCGTGCATGTGATTATGCCAGATGCGGGTGAGCAGGCGTGTGGTGATGTCGGTTTAGGCCGTATGCCAGAGCCAGAAGAAATTGCAAGGCAAGTGGCTGGCTATTTCCATCAGGCTCAACGTGCAATCGCTGAAAAATTTGGGTTGTTGGCTGGAAAGCGAGTTGTGATTACCGCTGGGCCAACGCGTGAAGCGATTGACCCTGTTCGTTATATCTCGAACCACAGTACTGGTAAAATGGGCTTTGCTTTAGCTGCTGCCTGTTACGCTGCTGGTGCACAAGTGACGTTAATTGCTGGACCTGTAAGTTTAGATACACCGAATGGTGTAAAAAGAGTAAATGTTGCCTCAGCACGACAAATGTTAGATATCAGCATGAACTCGTTAGAAACAGGCTGTGATATCTTCATTGCAACTGCCGCAGTCGCGGACTATCGCGTAGCAGAAGTTGCCGAGCATAAAATTAAGAAGGCAGGGGATGAGTTGAATGTTTCCCTTGTGAAAAATCCAGATATTGTGGCAACCATTGCGGGTCAGGAAAAACGTCCATTTATGGTGGGCTTTGCTGCTGAAACACAAAATGTTGAAGAATATGCGGCAGGAAAACTGGTCGCTAAAAAACTAGATATGATTGCATGCAACGATGTGTCACGTGCAGATATTGGTTTTGCTTCTGATGAAAATGCCATGACGGTTTTCTTTGCTGAAAACTATCACATGAAAAAGCGTGAGTTAGAGAAAGCATCTAAACAAGAAATTTCTCAACAGTTAGTTGAAGCAATTTCGGATGCATTGCGCCGTAAATAATATGTTTTAAATAAAAAACCGCGAATTAATCGCGGTTTTTTTTATATGTCTTACTTTAGACAACTTAAGGAATTTCATCTTCAAATTCAGGCTTAACCTGAACGATGAAGTCCTGACGGTTAAGACCACGCCATAAGGCAAAAGCTGTACCGATATAAATTGAAGAGTAAGTACCTACAAAGACACCAACAAACATTGCAACAGCGAACCAGTGTAGACCATCACCACCTAAGAACATCATTGCTAGAACGACAAGCAATAAGGTCATTGATGTATGAATGGTACGACGTAAAGTTTCGGTTAAAGCAATATCGATGATTTCACGAGGAGTCGCACCGCGAATTTTACGGAAATTTTCACGGATACGGTCTGAAACTACAATGTTATCGTTAAGCGAGAAGCCAATAACAGCAAGTACCGCAGCTAAAACCGTAAGGTCAAATGGCCACTGGAATAATGCAAAAGCACCAATAATAATGATGATGTCGTGGAATAAAGACATCACGGCACCCATCGCGAGTTTGAACTCGAAACGGATCGTCACGTAAATCAACATTAAGATAAGTGCAAGTGCAACCGCACCAGCAGAGCGAACATAAAGCTCGTTACCAACTTGACCACCTACAGAGTCCACCTTATGAACTTCTGCGGCATTGTTTGGCAACTGTACAGCCTTAGTAATCGCATTATTAAGGTCTTCAACCTTAACTTCTTGTACAGGCATGCGCACAAGTAAGTCTTTATTACTACCAAGTGTCTGTACTACAGCATCTTTAAAGCCAGCTTTGTCGAGTGCCTGAATAACTTCAGACTGATTTGCTGGTTGAGCGTAGTTAAGCTCAGCTGAAACACCACCTGTAAAGTCCAAACCGAGGTTAAGACCTTTAGTTACAATAAAGAAAATACTTGCTAACGTAATAAGGATCGAGAAGATTGCCGCAGGTTTGGCAATCTTCATGAACGGGATGATTTTTGCATCATCCGGACGTCCATATTGTTTTGAATCTTGTTGAGTCACTTTAGTCATCATCGATCTCCTTAAATGCTCAACTTTTTCAAATTACGGCGTTTACCATAAATGATCTGTACAATTGCGCGAGTCACTGTAATTGCAGTAAACATTGAACAAATAATACCAATCATTAATGTTACGGCGAAACCTTTGATCGGGCCTGTACCAATTGCAAACAGAATGAAAGCAACGAGGAACGTCGTTAAGTTCGAGTCAAAAATGGTGTTGTAGGCTCGATCATAACCGGCCACAATGGCCTGTTTGGGCGATGCACCCCAGAGCATTTCTTCTCGAATACGCTCACATATCAATACGTTCGCATCGACGGCCATACCAATGGTAATAACGATACCCGCAATACCTGGTAAGGTGAGGGAAGCCCCAATCCATGACATAACCGTTAAAATCATTGCCAAGTTAACAACGAGTGCAAAGTTAGCGATTAAACCGAATAGACGGAAGAAAACCACCATCCAGATTGCAACAAGCAAGAAGCCGATTTGAGTTGATAATACGCCCTTATCAATGTTTTCTTGACCAAGGCTTGGACCAACCACACGTTCTTCAACAAAATACATTGGTGCAGCCAAAGCACCTGCACGTAGCATTAATGCAAGTTCTGATGCTTCTTGAGGAGAACTTAAACCGGTAATACGGAAAGTTGAACCTAAAACAGCCTGAACAGTTGCAGCATTAATGACTACAGATTCAGTGTATGGAGTACGAACTTCTGTTTGTGCACCAGTTTTAGGATCTGTGACATAAGTGATTTTTTGCTTATTTTCGATGAACAATACCGCCATGCGTTTACCAACAGCATTACGAGTTGCATCGGACATAAGCTTACCGCCAGCACTGTCGAGAGTAATATTTACTTCGGCACCGCCAGAGTCTTGGCTAAAGCCAGAACTTGCATTTTGAACACGCTCACCCGTCAAGATACGGTTACGTTGCAACAAAAGTTGACGACCGCTATCTAAAGACTCATAAGCAAAAACTTCTGTGCCCGGAGGTAAAGGTTGACCATTATATTTACCTGTATATGGGTCAATATATTGATCATTTGCGTCAGAAACCAAACGGAATTCGAGGTTTGCAGTACGGCCTAAAACACGTTTAGCTTCAGCTGTATCTTGAACACCCGGTAATTCAACGACAATACGGTTGCTACCCTGACTTTGTACCAATGCTTCTGCAACACCAAGTTCGTTAATACGATTACGTAATGTTGTTAAGTTTTGATTCACCGCATATGACTGAATTTCTTGGCGACGTACATCAGTATAAGAAAGCTTTAAAGTAGAACCTGTAGAGCTTGCTAATGCCTGTTGGGTATATTCATTCCCATTACGACGTAAAAAATCCATTGCTGCATCACGGTCAGCATTGTCAGCAAATTGAACAGTGATCACATTATTGGTTAATGCAAGACTATTAAATTTGATCTTGTTTTCACGGAACTGACGACGCAAATCGGTGGCAGAGGTTTCCATACGTTGGGCAACGGCTTTGTCCATATCTACTTCAAGCAAGAAGTGGACACCACCACGTAAGTCCAAACCAAGTTTCATTGGTTTAGCCCCAATCTTTTGCAACCATTCCGGTGTGGTTGGTGCAAGGTTTAGGGCAACAACATATTGATCACCTAAGTCACGGCGTAATACTTCTTTTGCTTTCAACTGCGCTTCAGAAGAGCTGACACGCAATAGGGCAGCATTATTTGTAAAAGTATTATCGTGACTTGCAATATTTGCTGTTTTTAAAATTTGCTCTGCTTTTTGCACCACACTTTGATCAATTTGGGTGCCAGCTTTGGCACCGGAAATTTGAACGGCGGGCTCATCCGGATATAGACTAGGCAGTGCGTATAATGTACTGATTACCAGAACAACCAGAATCAGTAAATATTTCCATGCAGGGTAACGCATTCGCTTTCTTCTTAAATGAAAAAGCCGTGCTAAAGCACGACTGTTTTATGATTAAAGGTTATTTAGAGTGCCTTCAGGTAATACTGAAATTACGCTGGCACGCTGAATTTTTACTTCTACACCACGGCTAAGTTCAACAACTGCATAGTCACCTTCAATTTTGGTCACTTTGCCCATTAAACCACCAGCGAACACAACTTCACTGCCTACACCTAAGCTCTCGATTAAAGAACGGTGTTCTTTAGCACGTTTTGCTTGAGGGCGCCAAATTAAGAAATAAAAGATTGCAACGAATACGACAATCATCAAGATGTTTGGCAAAATACCCGTAGTTGGGCCAGCTGCTGGTGCTGCATGTGCAGCAGAAATTAAAAAGCTCATTTTGATTTCCTTAAAGTTAAAAAATATGAGTCAGATACCTGACATAATCCTAATTCGTTTTGCAATTTACCTTGTCTTGAGGTTGAGCGCAAATCGGGCTTATTCATCGATCGGACATGGTGGAACTTCTAAACCACGGCGGGCATAAAAGTCCTGAACAAATTCGTCAAATGTGCCATTTTCTAATGCATCACGCATACCTTCAGTTAAACGTTGGTAATAACGTAAGTTATGAATGGTACCTAGCATAGACGCTAACATCTCTCCACATTTTTCAAGATGGAATAGATAAGCACGGGTAAAGTTTTTACAAGTGTAGCAATCGCAATGTGGATCGAGTGGGCTCTGGTCATGGCGATATTTACTATTACGAATACGTACCAGACCATCAGTGACAAAATAATGACCGTTTCGCGCATTACGGGTTGGCATTACACAGTCGAACATATCGACACCGCGGCGCACCGCTTCAACGATATCTTCCGGTTTACCAACGCCCATCAAGTAACGCGGTTTATCTTGTGGCATTTTGCTTGGTAGATAATCTAAAACTTTGATCATCTCATCTTTAGGTTCACCTACAGATAAACCACCAATCGCATACCCATCAAATCCGATTTCAAGAAGGCCATTTAAAGACTCATCACGTAAGTCTTCATACATACCACCTTGAATAATGCCAAATAATGCATTCTTATTTTTGAGCTCATCATGATGATGGGTTTTACAACGTTTTGCCCAGCGTAAAGAAAGCTGCAATGATTTTTGTGCTTCTTCATGCGTTGCAGGATAAGGTGTACATTCATCAAAAATCATGACAATGTCAGAGTTCAAAACCTGCTGAATTTCCATAGAAATTTCAGGTGATAAAAATACTTTTGAACCATCAATCGGTGAGCGGAAAGTAACACCTTCCTCTTTGATTTTGCGCATTGCGCCAAGACTAAAAACCTGGAAACCGCCAGAGTCAGTCAAAATTGGCTTATCCCATTTAATAAAGTTATGCAAACCGCCGTGTTCTTTAATCACTTCAAGACCCGGACGCAAATATAAATGGAAGGTATTTCCTAAAATAATTTGTGCCTGAATATCTTCGATATCACGCGGTAACATACCTTTGACTGTGCCGTAAGTCCCCACTGGCATAAAAACAGGTGTTTCAACAACACCATGCTCTAAAGTTAAACGACCACGACGGGCGCGCCCCGACTGACCTAATTTTTCAAACTTCATCTAAAAATCCTGAACACGAGCAGAGGCGAAGAAACAGTTCGCTGCTAAAAAGAGAGCTATTTTCCTTGATTCTGCGATGTAGTTCTACTACTAAATGTAGCTGGCTATAAAATAGATAAAATTTTCGCTAGGTTACAGGCTGTTTTTTTCCTATTAAAAATTAGGTTTATAGTCAAAATTTTCATTAACAAGATTATCCTTAAAAGGACGAATCGCTTTCTTAGATAAAGTTAATGTATTGATGAGATTGTTAGGGAATACTTCAATTTGGTTATTAAATAATTCGACATTACGGTTAAAAATGGTAATAGCCGCACCCACATTTTCGTTTTGTTCCTGAATGTCATCCATCATTTTGCTATAAAGTGAATCGGCTTTAAGCTCAGGGTAGTTTTCAACAACCACATTTAAGCTACGAATCAGTTCTTGGCTCATTTTTTCAATTTGCTGTAGCTGAGAAATATCAGTGTTATTTACATTTAAATTAAGAATTTGCTGACGTAGTTCGGTGACTTTTTCTAATGTCGATTTTTCAAACTGAGTATATTGATTCAGTGTTGTCTCAAGCGCTTCTAAAGTTTTGACTTTTTGACGCTCGAAATTGGTAACCTCTGCCCAAGCACGTTTGGTCGCGTTAAAATAACGTACGATGGTATTACGGATGTGAATGCCCCAGACAATCAGTACAACAAAAATCCCCAGGAAAATAAATAAACCAGTCATGGTCAGTTCCTTATTGTTATTCCCTCAGTTTACTTTTTAACTTCTCATTTTTATGAGTCGACAATTAAGTAATACGAGAGATTTATTTAATTAAGTTCAACATTAATTGCTGAAATTTTTCATATTGCGGCATGGTCATGGTACGTAAGTGCCCACGCAATGCTGAAACATCATGAATTTCACTTTGCTTACTGGTGGTCTGAAAAAGATTTTGCTCACCCAGATAACACAAAATTTGTTCTTCGTGATGATAAATTAAATCACCTGTAAAGTGCTGAAAAAAATCATGTAATTTTAAAGTTAGACTTGGGCTGACTTCTTTGGCTAACTGATGTTGATTAACCCCAAAAATATTAAGTTCTTGGTTAATTAAAATATCACTACTTTGCCATTTACTGCTGTAGGGAGTAAAAAAACGAGAACGCTGATTGCTGACAGCAATACCTAGGGCAGGCATTTCAAATATAAAAGCGCCCCATAGGTCTTTATGAATTTCTTTTATAATTTTTTTATCGCTACTTTGATCTTGAATAATCGGTATTTCATTAACGTAATGATATTGAAACAGCAAGACTTGATGATCGGTTACGCCATCGTTCCATGTGACAGAAGCATATTGGGTAATTTCATTAGATTCAGTCCCTCGGTTAAACAGTGGGAAATACTGTTTTAATTTGCTCAGAACTAAAACTGGCTGCGCATGAATGGGAAGATAGGCTGGCAACTGCTGAAATTGTAAACCATAACGCAATATCACCATGCGCTGTTCTAGATAACGAATGACTTGTGTTAAGGGTTCTTGAGATTGATAGAGTAAATACGCTAAAAAACCCGTTAAAAAGGCACCTAAAAAGCTCCAAATATATTGAATATACGGATGAAGAAAATAGCCAAAGGCCAATATTGTGATGCTGCAAATTGCGAGTAAGTAGGGGAGCACATTAAAAAAGCGAAGGTTGTGATCTTCACGCCATGGATGTAAAGCATCTAAAAGATCTTGGGCTGAATGAGATTTTTGTCCAGCATCCCAAAGTCGAGCAATATTGCGGAAAACCTGTGTATTTTTTTTACGTCTTATATGAAGAGCTTCTTGTACGGTATCGATTGGCATGGAGGTAATGAGTTGATTATGATAGAAAAGTGCTATCTAAGATTATCTTTTAAATTGAAAGAGATAAATACTAAATTCTTTTAAATTAAGAAATTGTCTTCAAAAAATTGATGCTTGAGTTTTATCTATAAATTTCTGCAACACACAGGGTTAAATTCATGATTTTTTATTGTAAATATCTGGGCTGGGTTAAACCTTTTAATTCACCAGTGTGGTTTAACCCAACCTCAATTTTTTTAAACTTCTAATTTATCAATCAGCATTGCATCGCCATAACTAAAGAAACGATAGCGGTTTTTAACTGCATGTTCGTAGGCAGCTAAAATGTTGTCGCGATTTGAAAGAGCTGACACCAACATAAGCAGGGTCGATTCTGGTAAATGGAAGTTGGTAATTAAACGGTCTACGATGCAGAACTGGTAGCCTGGATAGATAAAGATTTGCGTGTCGCCAGTCCAAGCCGCAATTTTACCGCCATGAGCTTGAGCTGCACTTTCCAAAGCACGTGTTGCAGTTGTACCTATGGCAATCACTTTATTTCCGCGTGCTTTAGTCGCCAAAATTAAATCAATTGTTTCTTGAGGAACATCACACCATTCACTGTGCATGATATGGTTGGTAATGTCATCAGTACGAACGGGCATAAATGTGCCGGCACCAACATGTAAAGTCACAAAAGTTTTTTGAACATTTTTTTGTTCTAACTTTGCTAATAGTTCTTCATCAAAATGTAGGCTGGCAGTGGGTGCTGCAACACTGGCAATTTTTTCAGGATTATGAAAAACAGTTTGATAACGTTCGGTGTCGATTTCTTCTGCTTCACGGTTAAAGTAAGGCGGAATAGGTAACTGACCATATTGCTCAAGTACAGGCAAAATTGGCTGTGAAAACTCAACTACAAATAAATTTTCGTGACGACCACGTACAATCACAGGAATGTTATCTGCACCAACAAAAAGCTCAGCACCTGCTTTAGGCGAGTTGCTCGATTTAATATGACAATACGCTGTGGTGTGGTTCAGCATACGTTCAACTAAAATCTCGATAGCACCGCCTGTAGAACGTTTTCCTTTAAGTCGAGCTTTCATGACTTTGGTGTCATTGAGCACTAGCAGATCACCTTCTTCGAACAGATCAATAATGTCTGTGAACATGTGATCGTGATATTGACCCTTTGAGTCTAAGTGCAACAACCGTGAAGCACTACGTGA
This sequence comes from Acinetobacter sp. AOR14_HL, assembly GCF_027855175.1. Taxonomy (NCBI): domain Bacteria; kingdom Pseudomonadati; phylum Pseudomonadota; class Gammaproteobacteria; order Moraxellales; family Moraxellaceae; genus Acinetobacter; species Acinetobacter sp. AOR14_HL. Next base: position 27,933 of record NZ_JAKTII010000012.1, read on the forward strand.
TTCGAGAGGGTAACGGGCAATAAGTTCATCAGGTAATTCAAAGGAAAAGTCAGACAGTTGCATATTTAGAAAAAAACACCGCAAAAATTGCGCCTAGTATAAACTTTTTCGCTTTTTTATGGCTGTGCTTCTGGCTTAAATCATGAAAAATGTTTAAGTGATCTAAAAGTGAACGATAATATTCACTTAGGGTTTGACAAGTTTTACAAACGCGTTAATATACGCAACACAAACATACTTCCTCTCCCGAGGTGGTGAAATTGGTAGACGCGGCGGACTCAAAATCCGCTGTCAGAGATGACGTGTCGGTTCGAGTCCGACCCTCGGGACCATATTCAGAATCGTAAGATTCTACAAAAACCCCTAAGCTAACGGCTTAGGGGTTTTTTGTTGGGCTAGTTTTTAATTTTCTAAAAGCTTTCGTTCAATTAAAGATGCAAGAGAAGCCTATTGGTTTAATGAAATTGTTCCAGAGCAGAACCGTATTGCAAATAGCGTTAACGAATGGGTAGGGGATAGAATATTAGGATTCAAATCCTTTGGAGAAGTAAATCCAGAATCTAAATAAATAATCGAAATAGCAAAGGAATGCTATTTAAAATAGGGATTTGATAACAGTATATGTAAATATTATTTAATAATTAGATTCAGTTTCAAGTTTATTTGCATTAATCAATTTAATTGATTACCCCCATTTTTTTTAATGACTATAAAAAATTAGTTAAAATAAAAGATTAAGAGAATAATAATTTAAGGGTTACTTAAGTGAATAAGGAACCTCAAGTCATAAATAAGATTCAGAAAAAAATTTAATGGAATAAAAGCATAAGGTGAGGGGCGATATGAAAATTCTAGGAAACGTAATTGTGATTGCTATTACATCGTTAACTTTAAGTGGATGTATAGCTAATATGAATAGTGTCAGGCATAAGTTTAAAATAAGCGATGAGAAGAGCCAATTAATTGATGTTAAACAAAGAGGTATATTCATATCTTCGACGGAAGAAAAGATTGAGGAGGGTACAGGAGATAAAAAAATTACAAGAACAATAAGGCACCCAATTGTTTGTGCAGAACCAAGTCCAGATGCCATGTCTGCATATGCCGCCGAAATGGCAGCAAAAGGTGGGTCTGAAGGTAAGGCATATGGTGAATTATCCGCTGCAATGCAGGAAAGTGCATCATTTGTGGGAATGCGTACTGCATCAATCCAAGCATTAAGGGATTATGGATATCGTATTTGTGAAGCCTATATGTCAGGAGCAATTAATGAAGTTCAATATGAATCACTTTTGAGACGGTATCAAAAAAATCTAGTTGTATTATTTACTATAGAACAACTTAATGGGGTCAATCGTGTTCCAACAATTGCTTTGATTTCGCAAGGTGCTGTAGGCGAGGGAGGGATAATACAAAATTTAGAAACACAAAAGGAAAAACTGAAAGATGAAAATGATCAATTAACCGCTAGTGAAACAGGAAAAACTGAAGAAGAGAAAAAAAGTATAAAAACTGAAATTAAAGCTAACACAGATCAAATTGCAAAATTTGAAACTACTTTAGAAACCTTAAAAAATCAGGGAATGAGTAGTACAGCGAGTGTAATCACAATCCCCACAACTACCCCTACAGCTAAAGATATCAGTGAGGTTACCAAAAGCATTTATTTACTAGCAAACAGTATTATACGTTCAGATGAGTTGGGAAGTTTATGTTTATCACTACTACAAAAAAGGTTTATGGATAGTAATTTAAATGATGACCAAAAAAGTTTAAGTGATATATGTATGACATATTTAAGAGATGTTACTTATAAGGAGGTGCCATTTTTGCCTCAAGATACTGAAAATGCACAAACACCATCTAATATTGGGAGCAGGGTCGCAGAAATACCTGTCTGGGAGCTAAAGAAGAAAGGGCTAATTAATATTCGAAATCAACAATAATATATGTGTGTAAAGAGAGCTTAACGCTCTCTTTTCTATTAAGTAGATGCAGCCAGCTGATTTATAAAATTTTGAAGCTTTTTGATTGAGCTACTTGGTATAACTCCCGAAAAACCCCTAATAGTTAATACTGTCAATAAATGGGCAAGGGATGAAATATTAGGATTCAAATCTTTTGGAGAAGTGAATGCACTTTCGAACTAAACATTCGATATAACAATAGAATGTGAGCACTACAAATGAAAAAGAGAGTTTTAAACTCTCTTGCTTTTAAGCTGAAATTGTCGCTAACTGTTCAACAAAAATCTTAAAGCTTTCTGATTTATTGGATATTTGCGGATGATTTCTTACATCTTTAAAATCTAGACTATGTTGAATATAGTCTTTAGCATTTTTATTAATAGTCTTTCCCACACTACTAAGGTATCTAGTTAAAGCATTTTCACAGCCAGTAATTTTACAACGTCTTGGTCGTGTATCGTGATAAGCAAGTAACCAACATTCTAAGCTATGGACAGAGATAGCAAAAATAATTTTATCAATATAACTAATACTAATTTTACGATTTCTAAGATTTTGGTAATGAATAAACCTTTTTGCTTTCTTTTTATTAAATGGGATACCTGCAGAATCAATCCATTCTAATAGTTTCTGCTTTACTGCGTCATAGAATAAATTGTGATCATTATTCGCTAAGCTTATTGGAGAAACATTAAAATTTCTATGTTCGCAAACATCTGTATCAATTTGAATAACTACGTAGTCCATATTTTCTAGTAATATTAAAAAATCTTCTGATTTTAGATATTCACTGACTTTTTCCCATCCTCCCCAGGCATCTGACGCTATTTGAGTTTGTTGGGCATTTAATGGTGGCTGTATATCCCGAATTTGTATAGGATCTAAATAAGCTTGTATTGTATGTTTTAAAACATGAAAGTCTGTAGGACCTTCGCAAATAACCCCTAATTTCATTTTATTTCATATCTCTTAGAAATTGGTTGGCAAACCGCCTAAAAAGCCACGCATAAAACTCTCAGATAATTTAATTGATTGACCTGAGCGGGTAGGCTTAGGTAAATCATCTACACCAACACGTCTAAGTTGAGTTGCCCCTTCATCATCTCTCTCAACTACAAACAATCTTTGTTCATTATCATGTAGATCTAAGCCATCTAGAATTGCAGGATTGTGTGTAGTAACAAATGCTTGCTTACCATTTTCCTTGGCTAAACTAATTAATTCTTTTATTAGTACCCGGCATAATTTTGGATTTAATGACGCATCAATGTTATCTACAGCAAAACTTTGAGGCGTAAATTTAGAAGTAAATAAGGCTGCATAAAAAAGCACAAACAAGAAACCTTCATTAGCACTACGATGATCAATTTCTCTTCCCATAAAACGATCAATAATTTTGATACGCTGTTCAGTATTTTTAATATCGTTATCGATAATAATTTTTTCTACCCACTGAAACATTTCTACTGTTTCGCAAACCTTTTTAAAGTTTTCAGGTTCATGTTCTTGCATAACTTGAAGAAGTTTGAGCAAGCCTTCTCCATTTACACCTAATGGTTCTATTTGGGAGTCGCTAGAAAAAACTCTTAAAGAGGATAGCTCAGGCGAGAAAATGATAAAATTTTTAATATTTTTATGTTCTTTGTTAATTTCATTATAATTTTCAGTAATTTTCATAATTTTATTAAGAGCTTGTACTGAAACATTAATACGACTTACCTCATCACGAAATTTTTTATATTCCATAATTTCATTTTTGAATTCTTTGGAGGGAGTTATATCTTTTTCTTTTTTTAAAGAATTTAATTTATCTAATTCTTCAGTAATTAGATCTAATTTTTGGGAAAAGTTTTCAAATGACCCATACTTTTTCCATAAATCTTCATATTTTTCAGCGAGTAAATTAATTGTTAAGTCTTTTAGATCAAAAGTTTCAAAATCTATCTCATCTTCATCATTAAATTTAGGCGAGAACAATTGAATTTCATGTTGTAATGGCGCAAAGGGTTCGTCAGAACTTTTAATAGTAACCCTACAACCGAAGGTATTTGTATCAGTTATACCTATAACAGCTTTTTTGGCTTCTTTATTGCTAAAGCAGGAGAATAGGTTTTGTGATTCTGTTACTCGAATACCTCGGGAGAGCATAAATTCATTTGTAAAACTATTTTCAATAATTGCTGAATAAGAAGCTAACGCTTCTAAAATATTACTTTTACCTGCACCATTTTCGCCTATTAAAATATTGAAAGTACCAACACGAACTTGTATTTCTTTAATGGATTTATAGTTTTTTGCATAAATGGAGTATAACATTTTAAATATTAGCCTATTTAAATCAGTTCACTAAAGATTCTTGACGTAAAGTTATGTTATCAAAATTCTTCATCAATGTGAGATTCTCTCAAATATACACCATCGACTAGCAATAGTATCTAAGCTACTCAAATTTACCACCCACATGGTGGGCGAGGTGGGTCGCTCGTTTAGAAAAAATATGGTAGACAACCGCTGCTAAAGCAGTATTTTCATCTGAAGGCTCGTTATGCCTTTTTATAAAAGAAATCGTGTAAGACGTCCGTTTCACTATATGTATCAGCGATACACCAAGCGTATTCATTCGGACTTTCTAAATTTTATTCAAATAATGCTTTTTTACCATCTTTTTACGAGTATTCTGAACTCGCATTTCTACCATCTTACAACTCTCCACCTTCAAACATTTGTTGTATTTTCCTAAAAACTGCCCACTTTATGTATCTAAAAACCTTTAATTGAAACTTCACATTTCTATTTTGAAAAGAAAGTTGCTCTTTTAATGTACTGTGTTAAAGTTTGTAGTAGATCATAATGATTATAAGTACATTTCTTTTAAGAGCGGTTCCGACCAAAAACGACAAAATCTGTGAGGCGGGCAATGACATTCCAACATTTAGAACTAAACCAGATTGAGCAGTTAAGTGCTTGTAGAATATCGCTTTTGCTTGGATTAAATGCCGAGCAGAACTATATCGAGCAATTTTTCCGGTTTAGTCTTCGTCTTTTGAAGTGTAAAAAAGCCTTATTGACTTTTAATCAAGAACCTTACTTTTGGCATCGTTGCCCAGATGGTATGACCGCCATTTCGTTTAAACCTTCAAAACATTTAAAACAGTGCTTTGCTAAACAACAGGTGATTAATCACTTACATCCTTCCTATCAAAATTTAACCAACTATTTAAAAGAATTAAATATTGAGTGTAGTAGGGCGTTAGCCGTACATCTTCTACACCCTGATAAAACCTCTATGGGTTTCGCCGTTTTTTTTGATGACGATGCAGCAACATTTGAAGATGAAGACATTCAGTTATTGCTCGATTACTGTTCTACTTTTATGCAACAGGTGGAATTGAAGTTTAACTATGAAGAGTTAAATGAACTCTATGAGCAACAAGTCGCGATTAACTCAAGTAAAACAAAATTCTTTTCAATCATTTCACATGATCTTCGAGCACCATTTCATGGTCTGCTAGGTTTTTCAGAAGTACTTGCCAAAGAGCGTGAAACTTTAGATGAATCGAGCATTCAAAACATTGCAGACTATCTATATGACACTTCTCAATCGACCTATAACTTGCTCGAAAGCCTACTGACATGGGCGATGGCTGAGGGTGGGCGTTTTGTTTATCACCCGATTAACTTTAATCTTAGACAAGTCAGTAATATCGTTTTTGATGTTTTATATACCTTAGCTTTAAAGAAAAATATTGAATTGGTGAATGCTGTACCAGAAGATTTAAAAATCTATGCTGATATCAATATGATGACCTCAGTGATTCAAAACTTGGTGTCAAACGCGCTGAAATTTACAGATGTTGATGGTTCGGGCAAAGTCTTTATTGAAGCCAAACAAACTGGCGAAAATATTGAAATAACAGTGCGAGACACAGGTCTCGGTATGACCAAGCAACAAATGGCGAATTTGTTCCATCCACGTATTACTGCCAGCTTCAAAGGTACCGCAGGTGAAAAAGGCGCGGGTTTAGGTCTGAGCTTGTGTAAACGTTTTGTCGAGATTAATCAGGGGAAAATTAATGTCAGTTCCAAAGAGGGTGTTGGAACTACATTTAAAGTTTTATTACCTTCGGCTCAAGACAGTCATGATCCTCATATCGAATATCAATCATCATCGGAAGCAAAATTAGTCTAATCCCTTTTCCTACCACTACTCGAGCTGATATAACTAAAAAGAGAGTACGAGGAAAAGAGCTTTTTATATGAATGCGGAGCAGTTACAAAAAACATTGCGTGCTAGTCAGTATGCAGAACAAGTTTTAGGCCTGCATCAGGCTGTTTTAGAACAAGATTATCAAATAGATCAATTTACTGCACCGCTCTCAACTGATCAAATTTACCAATTTGTACAAACCACATTAGATGGAATTGGTGATGAAACATCTTGGATGCGCGCACTTCGTATTTTGCGTGGTCGTTTAATGTTTCGCTGGATCTGGCAAGATGCCAATCAGCTTACCGATGTTGTGACACTTACTCGTGAACTTTCTGATTTTGCCGATGCCAGCATTTGTGCGGCAAAGGCTTTTGCACGTGTAGCACTCGTAGCGAAACACGGTGAACCTGTGGGTTACTCTGGCAAAGTTCAAGATTTGATTGTAGTTGCCATGGGTAAGCTCGGTGCACAAGAGCTTAATCTCTCGAGCGATATTGATCTAATTTTTGCCTTTGATGAACAAGGCGAAACCAATGGTCGTAAATGCATTGATGTACAGCAGTTTTGTATTTTATGGGGACAAAAACTCATTTATTTGCTTGAGCACATTACCGCAGATGGTTTTGTGTTTCGAGTAGACATGCGCTTGCGTCCTTGGGGGGATGGCTCGGCATTGGCGATTAGTCATGCAGCTTTGGAAAAATATTTAAGTCAGCATGGTCGTGAATGGGAGCGCTATGCATGGATCAAGGCACGTGTTGTAACTGGAGATAAAGAAGGGCAAGACTTGTTAGAAATGACACGTCCTTTTGTTTTCCGCCGCTATGTCGATTACACCGCCTTTGCTGCTATGCGCGATATGAAAGCGATGATTGAGCGAGAAGTTCTACGCCGTCATATCGAGGATGATATTAAACTTGGGGCGGGTGGCATTCGTGAAATTGAATTTATTGTTCAGGTGTTCCAGCTTATTTATGGCGGGTCTAAGCGTGAGTTACAAGATCGCCAATGTTTAGTTAGCCTTGAGCACATTGGCGAAGCTGGTTTGTTAGAAAAACAAGCCGTTTTAGAATTAGAAGATGCCTATCTGTTTTTACGCCGTGTTGAACATGCAATTCAAGCGCTCAATGACCAACAAACTCAGCTATTGCCAGAAGAAATTGACCTAAGACAACGCATTATAGATACCTTGGGCTTTGCGAGCTGGAATGAATTTATTGATGTTCTCAATGAGAAACGCCAGAAAGTAAAAGTTCAATTTAAGCAATTGATTGAAGATACAAGTTCAAATGCAGCGACTGAAAACTTTGGGCAGTTAGAGCAGCAATTAGATGAAGTGTTGGATGACAATGCGAAAAATCTGATTCATGAGTTTTGGCACGGTCATGCACTTAAAAAACTACCTTCAAATGCAGTCCAGCGTTTAAAAACATTCTGGCCTCATTTAATTGAAGTGATCTTACAGTCTGAACAACCTCAAACTGCACTTTTGCGCTTAATGCCGCTGATTGAATCAGTCATGCGCCGAACCGTGTACTTAGTGATGTTGATTGAAAGTAAAGGAGCATTACAACGCTTAGTTAAAATGGCGACCGTAAGTCCATGGATTTGTGAAGAGCTAACGCAATATCCAGTACTGCTTGATGAATTTTTATCGATGGATTTCGAGTTGCCAAAACGCAAGGACTTAGAAGACTCATTGCGTCAGCAGTTACTTCGCATTGAAATTGATCAGGTTGAAGACCAAATGCGAGCGCTTCGCCTGTTTAAAAAGAGCAATGTACTCACTGTCGCTGCAAGCGATGTGTTAGCTGAAAGCCCACTAATGAAAGTATCCGATGCGTTAACTGATATTGCTGAAGTGAGTGTAAACGCAACCCTCCATTTAGCTTATCAGACTGTAGCAAAGCGTCATGGTTATCCATGTGATGTCGATGGAAAACGTTGCTCTCTCGACTACAAAGCCTTTGCTGTCATTGGTTATGGCAAGGTAGGTGGAATTGAGCTGGGTTATGGCTCTGATTTAGATCTTGTCTTTATTCACTATCTGGATGAACAAGCCGATACGGATGGAACGAAGTCTATTAGTGGCTTTGAGTTTGCGATGCGTGTTGCTCAAAAGTTTATGTCACTCATGACCACTCAAACGCTTGATGGCCGTGTCTATGAAATTGATACACGATTAAGACCATCAGGTGAAGCAGGTTTATTGGTGACGAGTCTTAAGGCCTACGAACACTATCAGTTGAAAAGTGCATGGCTTTGGGAGCATCAGGCATTAGTTCGAGCACGTTCTATTGCTGGCGATGAGGTGCTTTGCCAGAAATTTGAAATATTTCGCCGCGAGATATTGACTCAATCTAGAGATGAGGCTTATGTTCGTGAAGAAGTGTTGAAAATGCGTCAGAAAATGAAAGACCACCTAGGTTCGTCTTCTGAACAAAAAAAACATGGTATTTTTCATTTAAAACAGGACGCAGGTGGTATCGTCGATATCGAATTTATGGCACAGTATGCTGTACTTGCATGGAGCGGGACGAAACCCGATCTCGCCCATTATTCTGATAATGTAAGAATATTAGAAGATGCTGCTAAAGCAGACTGCTTATCCAGTGAAGATGCCACAGCATTAATTCGAGCCTATCTTAGTGAACGTGCCGAAAGCCACCGTTTAGCCCTTGCAAATCAATCCATGCAAGTAAGCGCAGCGGACTGGCGTAGTACCCGTGCGGTCGTTTGCAATTTATGGCAAAGATTAATAGACCCAACCGCCTCGGTTGAGTTGGATAGTGAATGATTTTATAACAATTTGGAGTGTTCCATGAATTTGGCTGATCGTGATGGTTTTATTTGGCAAGATGGAAAATTAATTGATTGGCGTGATGCAAAGATTCACGTTTTAACCCATACATTACACTACAGTATGGGCGTATTTGAGGGTGTTCGTGCTTATGAAACGCCTAAAGGTACTGCTATTTTCCGTCTTCAAGACCACACAAAACGTTTGTTAAATTCAGCAAAAATTTATCAAATGAAAGTGCCGTATGATCAAGCCACGCTTGAACAAGCACAAATCGATGTTGTTCGTGAAAATAAATTAGCTTCTTGCTATTTACGTCCATTAATCTGGATCGGTTCAGAAAAACTTGGTATTGCAGCAACAAATAACACGATTCATGCCGCAGTTGCAGCATGGGCGTGGGGCGCATACCTTGGTGATGAAGCAATGGCGAATGGTATTCGTGTTAAAACTTCATCATTTACTCACCATCATCCAAACGTGACGATGTGTAAAGCAAAAGCATCTGGTAACTACACGTTGTCAATTCTTGCTCATCAAGAAGTTGCACATTCTGGTTACGATGAAGCTATGTTAATGGACCCACAAGGCTATGTATGCCAAGGTTCTGGTGAAAACGTATTCTTAATTAAAGATGGCGTTTTACACACTCCAGATATCGCTGGTGGTGCACTTGATGGTATTACACGTCAAACAGTAATGACAATTGCGAGAGATCTTGGTTATCAAGTTGTTGAGCGTCGTATTACACGTGATGAATTCTACATTGCAGATGAAGCATTCTTCACTGGTACTGCTGCGGAAGTAACGCCAATTCGTGAATACGATGACCGTCCAATCGGTACAGGTGGCCGTGGCCCAATTACTACTGAAATTCAAAAGACTTACTTTGATGCAGTTCAAGGTAGAAATCCGAAATATGAACACTGGTTAACTTACGTAAAATAAGTTAATCCGTTAACATAAAAAGGCGAACTTTGGTTTCGCCTTTTTATTTTTGGCTTATGGAGCTTTTATGCATATTGTCTATGTCTCTGATGGTAAGGCAGGACATCGCTCACAAGCATTAGGCTTGTTTCAGGCGATGCAAAGACAACAGGCAGATACAACTTTTGAAGAAATCCTCATTTCTGATTTACCTATTATTTCTTTAATTCAGGTACTTTTCTCTTCAAAAAACTCCTTATTTCAACAAGCCCCCGATTTTATATTTGGAGTGGGCAGTCACACTCATTTTCGGGTCTGGTTACTCGGTAAAATTTTTAGAAAAGCTAAAACTATTATTTTGATGAAGCCTAACTTACCTGTGGTTTGTTTTGATTATGCTGTTATTCCCGAACATGATGGTATTCATGCTGACAGCCATGTGATTGTCACGCGTGGTGCACTCAATCCAATTCGTAATGAAAACCGCCATCAAACAGCCAGAATTTTAATAGCCTTAGGTGGCTCATCTAAACGACATCAATGGAACCAAGATAAAGTATTAAGCAGTGTTCAAAAAATTGTTGAGAATAATCCAGACGCTGAAATTATTCTGACGACTTCACGCCGAACACCAGCAGGATTTGTCGATATTTTAAGACAGCAAAGCTTTGCCGAGCATTTGCAAATATTTCCGGTTGAGCAAACACCTCAAGGCTGGATTTTTGAAGAAATGCAAAAAGCAGAAGCTGTTTGGGTGACAGAAGATAGCGTATCTATGATTTTTGAGGCACTTACTGCGGGTTGTCGAGTAGGGGTAATGGCGATGGACCGTTTGAAAGACGACCGCATTACCTACTCAGTTGATCAAATGTTAGAATCAAAATTAATTTCACAGCAGACTTGTGTTGTACAGTTACCACAACCTTATGCTTTTAAAGAAGCAGACCGTGTGGCAACATATCTTTTAGCGAAAAATTAAATTTTTTATTTTGAGTAAATAAATGAAAATATTGCATATTGCGAATTTTGGCTTTAATAAACAAGGCGCCCATTTTTACTGCACAGACCGTAAAATTTCTGCCGGATTAATTGAAAATGGCCATTTCGTTTATGACTTTAGTTTTCGTGACATGGCTCGCATGGGAACCATTTTTAAAACAAAAAAACTGGGTGCCAGTTGGGCCAATAAAGAAGTACTAAAAGTCGTTAATAATATTGAACCTGATCTGGTACTCATTGGACATAGTGATTTAATGAGTCCAGATGTTTTAAAACAGATTAAAGAATCTTATCCAAATACTAAAATTGCATTTTGGTATGTTGACCCGCTTTATCTCGAAAGCAAACTCGATTTCGTAAAAGCATTTTCGCCTTATCTGGACGCTATTTTCTGCACAACAGGTGGCGAATATCTACAAAAATTAAAGCAGCCTCATTTAAGCGTCGCCTATTTGCCAAATGTTGGTCACCGTAATGTAGAAACGCTACAACAATTTTCAAACGCTAACACAGACAAGACTTTTATTTTCTGTGGCGTGGTTTATAAAGAACCTGAGCGTGAGAAGTTCTTAAAAGATTTGGCAGATGCATTGAAACAAGGCCATGTGAACTATCAATATTATGGTTGCTTTGAACAGCCAGGTGTTTACGGTAAAGGTTATTATAAGGTTCTGTCTGAGACAAAAATGGGACTCAATTACTCACGCCGTAATGATGTAACCTTGTATAGTTCTGACCGTATTGTACAACTGACCGGTAATGGTTTACTCACCTTTAGCCCAAGAATTCCTGGCTTTGAAAAACTCTACACTGAGCAGGAAGTGGTTTACTTTGATGATCAGTTCGACTTGGCCAAAAAGATACAATTCTTTGATCAGAATCCAGAGCAAGCTGAAAAAATAGCGAAAGAGGGATGGGAGAAAACACGCAAATCTTTCAATGCTAAGCGCATCACCCAATTTATGATTGAAGTGACATTTAAGCAGCCCCTTTCAGAAAATTATGAATGGTCACATGAGGTTTATGCATGATGTGGTTTTTGTACGTTGCGGTAGGCCTACTAGCACTTGCTGCACTGTTATATGTGCTGGGTAATTATACATTTTGGCTTCCGTTTCGTTCGAGCAAACTACCACGTATTGTCATGCTGCATCAGGTGACCCCTAAAGATGCGGCCTCTGGCATGAATATGCCTCCTGAAAAGTTTGAACAACTCTTACAGTTGTTGACGCGTAAAAAAGCTACTTTTTGCTTTGTCTCTGAGCTTGAACAATATCGTGGTCAAAAGAACGTTGTTGCTTTAAGTTTTGATGATGGATTTATGGATAATTATCTATATGCCTATCCATTACTTAAAAAATATAATGCAAAGGCAACCATTTATTTGGCGACACAAATTGAAGGAATTGAAAAGCTAACTCATGATCAAATCCATGAAATGGCAAATTCAGGCTTCATTGAATTTGGTGCGCACACGCAACACCATGTGAACTTACTTAAGCTTGATGATCAAACTGCTTACGACGAAATGCTTCAGTCTAAACAAGATGTCGAAGCACTAGTTGGGAAGTGCCCAAGCTTTGCCTATCCATTTGGTCGTTTTAATGAAAAACACCAGAAAATGGCGCAAGAGATTGGCTTTAAAAATGCCGTATCAACTCGTAAAAAAATCGAAGCCTATGAAGCAGTTAATCAATTTAATATTCCACGTGTCAGCACGCATGGTGCCATGAATGCTTTACAGATGCGTATCGCCCTTGCTAAAGGACGTTATAAGTTATGAATAAAATTCCATGTAGTGTCTATATTGTTACTTTAAATTGTGGTGCTTGGTTAGAGCAAACTTTGCAAAGTATCAGTGATTTTGATGAAGTCATTATTTTAGACTCTGGCAGTACCGACAATACTTATGAAATTGCACAGCGCTTTGAGAATACGCAAATTTCTCACCAAGATTGGCAAGGTTATGCTGGGCAAAAAAGTTTGGCTTTAGCAAAATGCCGAAATGATTGGGTACTTAATTTAGATGGTGATGAAGTCTTATCTAACGAGTTAAAACAAGAGATCGTTGAGACCATTCAACAGAACAAGCTTGATGCATTAATCACACCGATTAATGATGTGTTCTTAGGTGTTCCCAACAGCAAACATACTAAAAAGCATGCAAAAGTGCGTTTTTTTCGCAAGTCTAAAGGACTTTACGACCTTGCCAATAAAGTCCATGAAAATGTGATTGTGGATGGTGAATCTCAGCGCGCTCAACATGATATTTATCATTATGGCGAGTCGAGCATTTTTGTTAAAGTCGAAAAAAATAACCAATATTCCAATTTAAAAGCATTAGAGAAATTCCAAAAAGGAAAGTCTCCAAGCGTTGCAAAATTGGTTTTGGTGATGCCAGTGACTTTCATGAAGTCTTATTTTATTCGCCGTAGTTTCTTAAATGGTTGGCGTGGTTTCGTAAATAGTATGATTAACGCGTTTTACGCTTTTCTAAAAGAAGCAAAACTATTTGAACAGACTATGAATAAAGATAAAAATAAGTAGGCAAGCTATGAAAATTGTTCAGGTGTTGGCAACAAGTGGTGGAATTGGAGGATTAGAGCAGCACACTTTTAATCTTGTTAATGAGCTCGCTTTAAATCATGAAGTACATGTGATTGCACATCCTTGCTATCTAGACAAGTTTAGCCAACAGGTACATTTTCATGCTGTTGATTTTGCACGCAGCCGCTGGAATATTTTTTTACTTTGGCAACTTAAAAATCTGATCCAAAAAATTCAACCTGCTATTGTTCATGCACAAGCAGGAAAGGCGGCTGAGCTGATTGCCCGTATTAAGCCTTTTTTAGCTGGCCCTAAATTTGTAACGACGGTACACGGTACTAAAAAGAATCAATCTGCCTATTTAACCGGTGATGCTGTTATTGCGGTGAGCCAAGCTCTAACGCAAGGCATTCCTGAGTCGAAAGCACACGTGGTTTACAACGGGGTATATCCTCAACCCGTACTTACAGCTGAAAATAAAGAAAAATTACTTCAATCGATTCAAAAAGATTTTGCTGAGCTAGACCCTAGCAAAAAAGTTGTCATGTGTATTGGACGTCTAGAACCAGTAAAAAATATCAGTTTATTGATTGAGTCGATGCAACATATCGATGCCAATTTATGGATTGTAGGCGATGGTTCACTTCGAGCAAGTTTAGAGAAACAAGTCAGTGAACTGAATATGCAAAATCGGGTTGCTTTTCTTGGCTTTAGAACTGATGCTCGAGATTTGGTTCAGTTGGCAGATGTTGTAGTTTTATCTTCTGACCGTGAAGGTTTTCCGCTCGTAATGGTAGAAGCTTTACAGGCCGATAAAGCTATGGCTTCAACTAACGTGAATGGTGTGCTCGAGTGGCTGCCAGAACAATATCTAGCAGAAATTGGAGATGCAGAAGGCCTAGCAAGCGCAATTCAAGCTGCACTTAAGCCAGATGCACAAAATGACTTTAGCCCTCTATATGAAAAAGCCAAGGCTGAACTGACTGTGCCAGCCATGGCTGAGCAGACGCTTAATATTTATAAGCAGCTGTTAAAAACTTAATTATTTTTTGGCGTAAGGCGGATGGCATCAAGCACCACGAAGTTATCTTCGACATTAATGGTATGGCAACCGTCATCTTCCTGATTCCAGTCTGGTAAAACCACTTCTAGTAATTTTTCTTCATAGGCTGTTGGGCTAAGTTGAGTAATCGCTTTTAATTCGATATTGCCGCCATAACGTTTTAAAGAATCTTGGCTTGGTCGAACTAATTGTCCTTTATAAATAAAAGGTTTACCTGCCATACGGAATTGCTGACTGCCTCGGCACACTGGATTCATTGGGTGCTCTTGCCATTCAGGATTCAAAATATCTTCGGTAAAGAATAGATCTAAACGGTCACCAAACTTCTTACAATCACGGCGCGTTGAAGTAAAAAGATACCATAAGCCTTGATGATAAAAAGGTGTACTGTCGACTGCTTCGATATTCTCGATCAGATTAGAATGCTTTTCCCATTTCAGTGGAAACTCAGTACATTTCCAAAGCTCAATGGTTTTATTAGCAGAAGTCTCAGGAATCATGTACCAAGTGTCTTCTACTTTAAATACACAAGGATATGAGAGGTGGTAATCGAGTTTTAAGATTGTCTCAGGCGGTGTGTAGGTGCCATCCTTAAAGACTTCTAAAACAGAAAGAAAGCCGACAGGATGCTGATCATCGACTTCTTCAAAAAAAATAAAATGACGGACATTTTCATAAGCATAAAAGCTATCTGCAAATGTAAACTTTTTAGGGGAATGGATCTCAAAGAGTGAATCTAATTGCTCAAGTGTTGTAAAAGGTTGTTCTAGCCAGCCGAAACGCATATACCAATGAGAGTCAAAAGATTTTGCTTTTTTTGCTTGTTGGTATTTGTACCATTTTTTTTGAATTGAACGAATCATGACAATACAAGAAAATAAAAAAGATATATTAACTCTATTTTACATTAGATATGATACTCGCTGTTTAAAAGGGGAATAGCTTAATGAAGATTTATGTTGTAACTATAGAAGATGAAAAATCACCTCGTTTAAGTAAGTTCCTCGGCCAAAATTTTTTCAAGACGAGTAAGGTTGACTACACAAAAGTAGGCGTTAAGGGGGTGGATTTATCCGTAAAACAATATTTTGAAATGGCCGTAAAAGGTCGTTCCCAACCTTTAACACCGAGTGAGCTAGGCTGTACCTTATCTCATTTAAAAGCTTTAGAGCTTTTTCTTGAATCGGAAGATGAATATGCATTGATTTTTGAAGATGATGCAATATTGCCTGATGATTTAACGATTGATAAGTTAAAAGAAGAATTAGAAAAAGTAGCTCTACCATCGAATTTGCTATTTAGTTTGGGCGGTATTCAAATGAAGGAATGTTTAAAAACAAGAGGTGAGTTTAAAGATTATAATTTTTTGAATAAAAAAGTGCTAGAAGTGGTTCCAGATTTTTTCCATCGTGCTTGCTATGCTTTTGCGTACATTGTTGATAGAGAAATGGCTGCAACATTACTTAAATATCATCATAAAATAAGAAAAGCAGATGATTGGAGTTATTTATTTGATTTTGATTCAACAGTTCATATTTTAATGTCATTTATCATCGATCATCCTGTAATCGAAGTTGGAGAAAAAGATCCAATATTAAGCCGGTTAGAAAGTGAAAGAGCAAAATCTGAAGATTTAGAAAAAAGTAAATATGGTCATGGCTTAAGAAAAAATTTGGCGAAATTATCATATAAACGATACTTTTAAATTTTTTAATTATATTTTTAAGCTTAGAGATATTTTATATGACAGCTTTAGTTAGTATTATTGTGCCAGCTTATAATGCCTCAAATACTATTCTTGATACTATTAAATCAATAGACGAACAAACTTATAAAAATTTTGAGTGCATAATTGTAGATGATGGATCAAACGATAGTGCTGAGTTGTGTGAAAATATATCTGATTATTTAGGTAAAGATAAGTATAAATATTTTAAAAAAGAAAATGGGGGAGTGTCGAGTGCTAGAAACTGGGGAGCAAATAATGCCTCTGGTGATTATTTGATGTTTGTTGACTCTGATGACAAAATTGCATCTAGCTATATTGAAAAATGCTTAAATATATTGCAAACGCGTCCTGATTTAGCATTAGTGTGTACAAATGTTCAAGAGTTTGAACGCTCAAATAATAAGATTAGCCATAAAATAGTAAGTTTAAAAGAGTTCATTTTTCATAATGCTATTTTTCCATGTATTGCTCTAATGCGGACTGCTGACTTTAAAAGAGTAGGAGGCTATGATGAAAAACTTAAAGTATGTGAAGATTGGAACTTATATATATCTTTATTGAAAAATAACGAAAAATATTTTGTTATTCCGGAATATTTATATTTTTATAGAAAAAGATCAGATCAGTCTAGTTTAACTGATCAAATCGATTGTCAAAAAATTTCAAAAGAAATCGCTTTGAATCGAATATTTGATAACCATAAGGATTTATACAATGATCAACTTGGTTCAATCTGGAATATGGTTGAAAAGAATAATGAAGCCATAAAAATTTCTAAACGGTATAGTAGAAGTGTTAGTCTGATTTTTATCGTATCACTAATAAGTTTCTTTATTGCATTTTGGGGTGGTTCTACTCGATATATTCAAATAATTGTAGTTTTTAATATATTTGTTTTTGCACTATTTCTTTTTTTAAATAACAAATTTAAAAAAGAAATAACTAAATATAGATATTAATAGATTTTAAAAATCAAGAAGTGAATTTTTCTTAACTTTGTTTGATTTAATATATGGTGCTAATAAATTTCTATCTGAACCAATTAACTTTATAAGATAAGGCATATTTGAAGGTCTATAGTTCAGTACTAATGATTCAATAAAATGGATGTGAGATTTTTTATTAAAACCATGATAGATAAAAGCATTTTCATCACAATTAACTAGTGAAATACTCATATCCATTTTTCTTAAAACTTTTTGACAAGCTACATAAATAACTAGATATTCGAGTCGACAAATATTTTGAAAATATTCATTATAGTTCGGACATGTTTTTCTAATTTCCTCAATATAGTTTTTAACCCCTAATTTAATGGCATAGGTTAGTTCAATTAACCATTCTTTAAAAAAAGGATTATCTTTCTCAGAAGCTAGAAGCCAACTTTCAATGACTGGGTACTGTTTTACAGTAGTATTGGCATTGCTATAATAACCAAATGCCTTGGTTTTATTGTTATTACATAGATCAATAATCCAGTCTAAATTACTATATAGAATTACACTTGCATCAACCCATATACCACCATGTTTATATAATAAATATAAGCGTAGTAGATCAGATTTTAATTGAGGAGTGAGACCTTCAAATTGAGAAAAGTCAATTTCACAAAAATCACTTATATTGTTATTATCTAAAATGTGAACAGTATATTCATGATTCAAACTTTTAATACGTTCTAAACAACGTTCTACAAGTTCTGGTTTTTTAGAGTCCCAGTATATCCATATGATTTTTGGAATATTAATTTTACCTTCAGATTGAGGATGAAGGGTAATTAGATTTGCTAGGTTGTTAGGTTCAAGATTTTTGATACGCTTATCTATATAGAATTTAAGATGAAACCTTAAAAGGAAAAAAATTTTTCTTGTAGATTTGCGTAAACCCATAACAACCTCAAATGATAAATAAAAAGAATTTTTTATTTATCCGTATTTCCTTTTAAAACCATATAAATCAGCGCAACAAAAATAAGCAATGCACCTGCTAAGCTACTTACACAGAAATAAAGAATACGTTGATTTGTATTGATGTTAAATAATTCATTGGCAAGGATATAGCGCATGAAAAACCATTGCGCAAGAGAGAATACAATTACGATTAAAGCATGTCGACGTACATCAGGGCGCATTGCCATAATGAATCACCAAGGGAGAAAAAGTGGAGGTATTATGCCATTTGCCCACTCTCATCTCAATAGAGCCTTAATTGAGTAAAATTGTGTAGAAAAACTAAAATTATGAATAAATTGTGAATTTTTATTAACATTAATAAACTTTGAGGTCCATTTTTTATCTGAAATTTTCTAGTAAATTTCTGTACTTATTTGGATATATGTTTAATGCAGCCTGTTGATTTTGTAATGATTTGGGTGGATTCAACCGATACGAAATGGCAGCAACAATACATATATTATAAATCCAGAGAAACTAAAACAAAGGTAGTTGAATCTATTGATCAATGCCGCTATCGCGACTGGAATAATCTTCATTACTGGTTTCGATCTGTTGAGAAATATTGTCCGTGGGTCAGAAAGATCCATCTGGTGACTTGTGGTCATTTTCCTGAATTTTTAGTCAAAAATCATCCTAAGTTAAATTTGGTCACACACGATCAAATCATGGAACCAAACTGTTTACCGACATTTAACTCACATGCCATTGAAATCAATATTCATAAAATTGAGGGATTAGCAGAGCATTTTGTCTATTTTAATGATGATACCTTTATCAATAGGCCGTTAGAGCCTGATTTCTTTTTTAGAAAGGGTTTACCTTGTGATGGTGTGCGTTTACAGCCACTCATGGTCGTAGGTGAAGAGAACTTTTTAGGTGCAGTTGCCCTAACGGATGTTGCGATTATTAATAAGCATTTTGATAAGCGAAAATTGCTTCATAAAAATCCCTATGCACTTTTTAACTATCGCTATTCTATGAGCAGTAATTTGGGTAATTTTTTAAGTTTATATAACCGAAAATTTTCAAGTTTTTACAGTACTCATTTGCCTCAACCTTTTTTGAAATCGGTATTTGAAGAAGTTTGGAAAACTGAAGAAGCTTATTTAAAAGAAGTATCAAGTCATCGATTTAGACAGCCTTTAGATGTTAATCAGTATCTTTTTCGGTTGTGGCAGTTGTGCTCATCTCGTTTTTATCCTGTCAATATATTTGAGCGTGGACAAAACTTTAACTTAAGGCTGCAAAATCTTCCTGAAATTGATAATGTTATTAAGAATGAAAGGCTTCCACAAATTTGTCTAAATGACGATGAACACGTGGTCGATTTTGAAAAGCTTAAAACAGAAATCATTCAGATTTTTGATCAAAAATTTAAAACGCTCTCAAGTTTTGAAAAAGAAATATCTCATTAAAATTTGAAAATTAATGAATAAAAAACCCTGCATAAGCAGGGTTTTTTAATTTGAGAATCTAAAAATTATTTAGATTCTTCAGCTTTTGGCTTTTCACGTAAGCGGATGCCCAAGTCACGAAGCTGATTTGCTTCAACAGGAGCAGGTGCTTGAGTAAGTGGACATTCAGCAGTCTTAGTTTTAGGGAATGCAATAACGTCACGAATAGAAGTCGCGCCAGTCATTAACATTACTAAACGGTCAAGACCAAATGCCAAACCACCGTGAGGAGGAGCACCGTAACGAAGCGCATTTAATAAGAAGCTGAATTTCTCTTCCGCTTCTTCATCAGAAATACCAAGCGCTTCAAAAATCGCTTTTTGCATTTCTAATGTATAAATACGAAGTGAACCACCACCAACTTCAGTACCGTTCAATACCATGTCGTAAGCAACAGAAAGTGCTTCACCTGGATTGCTCTTCACTTCTTCTACGCTTGATTTTGGTAGCGTGAATGGATGGTGAACAGAAGTCCATTTGCCATCGTCAGTTTCTTCAAACATTGGGAAGTCAACAACCCAAAGTGGAGCCCACTCACAAGTTGCAAGATTCAAATCATGGCCAATCTTCACACGAAGCGCGCCCATTGCATCATTTACAACTTTAGCTTTATCTGCACCGAAGAATACGATATCGCCATCTTGCGCACCAACACGTGCCAACAGTTCAAGTACGATCGGCTCAATGAATTTCACGATTGGAGATTGAAGACCTTCAATTCCTTTAGCGAGTTCATTAACTTTGATATAAGCCAAACCTTTTGCGCCATAGATGCCAACGAATTTGGTGTATTCATCGATTGCACTACGTGGCAATGATGCTGCACCTGGAACACGTAAGGCAACAATACGACCTTTAGGATCTTTTGCAGGACCCGCAAATACTTTGAACTCAACTTCTTGCATTAAGTCTGCAACATCGACGAGTTTCAACGGAATACGCATATCAGGTTTGTCTGATGCATAGTCACGCATTGCATCTGCATACGTCATACGTTGGAATTTATCGAATTTAACGCCAAGAAGTTCATCGAACATCTTCACAGTAAGGACTTCCATTAAGTCCATAATGTCATCGTCACTCATGAACGATGTTTCAACGTCGATTTGAGTAAATTCTGGTTGACGATCAGCACGTAAGTCTTCGTCACGGAAACATTTCGCGATTTGGTAGTAACGATCAATACCACCCACCATCAACAATTGTTTGAATAATTGTGGTGATTGTGGAAGTGCATAGAAACTACCATTTTGTACACGACTTGGTACTAAATAGTCACGCGCACCTTCAGGTGTTGCACGTGTCAAAATAGGTGTTTCAACGTCTAAGAAACCATTATCTTCGAAATAATTACGAATAAGATTAGTCAATTTAGAACGGAAGCGTAAACGATCCAACATTTCAGGACGACGAATATCTAAGAAACGATATTTCAAACGAATTTCTTCAGAAATATTGGTATTTTCATCATTTAATGGGAATGGAGGTGTTTCTGAAGCAGCAAGAACTTCGATGTCTTTACCTAAAACTTCAATTTGACCACTCACCATGTTGGCATTTTCAGTACCTTCATAACGGCGACGAACACGACCTGTAATTTTTAATACATATTCAGAACGTGCTTTATCTGCAGTTGCAAATGCTTCTGGAGTATCTGGGTCAATAACCACTTGAACGAGACCATCACGGTCACGCATATCAAGGAAAATAACACCACCATGGTCACGGCGACGATGTACCCAACCGCATAGTGTAACGGTTTGGTCGATTTGGGCTTCAGTTAAAGAGCCACAGTAATGAGTTCGCATCATAATGAAGATTATCCAAACTATATTGGCTGAAAAGACGGATGCGTAAACCGCGCACCGTCAAAAAAAATAAGTTTTCGATTATGCCTTGTTGCATGGTTTGTCACAAGAAGTAGATCAAAAAACCGCAGAAATTAACCTGAAAATGAGCAATTTGGCAGCAAGTTTCCTGATTCATCCCATTCTTTGTTGCCGATCTAAAAACAAGAATAATAAGCATCCTAAGCTAAAGGTGCTTAACCAGCCCTGCATAAACTCATTAATCGAACGGCCTGTAAAATAATAGGTATCAGCATGCCAAACCTCATGAGGAATGTAGCGAGCATAATCCCAAAAAGAAAATAAACCCAAGAGCGTAGATAGAATAAATAAAGACCATGCAAAATTTTTAATTTTTCTACTTACTTTCCAATGCTGTTTATAGTGCTGGTAATAGTGAATACACATCCAAGCGAGAAAAGGCAAAGCAAGAGCAGAGGAGCCAAGTTGCAAAAGACGATGTAATGGATATGGACGTCCAAAAAGATGAACTGTTGTCGCTAATACATCTTTAAATACAAAGGTCCGAAAGTCTGCATGTGTTAGACCATCCCAAATCAGATGCGTCGCTATACCGATGATGAGTGCAAATATGATTCCAATAAAAAATATAGAAATACGTTTTAAAGAATTGAGAGCAAGATCATGTTGTACACCAAAAAAACGGTAAATTACTGGGCGATAAAGAAAATACCAAACAGCACAAAACAGTAAGCCTAATGCGAGGTTGGGATAAATCAGACCTTTCCATTGGTGAGTCAGCATACTGGAATGAACTGTAAATAAGCGGTAAAGATCGGGTGTCATACTCCCAATGGCTAAAGCAGCAATCGGTAAAGTGTTTTGGCTAAGCTTAGATAAGGGAGAAGCTATAACGGCATGAGAGATGGTAAAAGGCATTAGAAATCAAAAATTACTCACATCATTTAGTTGACCAGTCTAACGAATCGTCTAATTAAAAATGTTTTTTATTGCAAAACAAATGAAATGTTATAGTATAACAAAAATAAAACATATCGTGATTCGGGACACATCCAATGCAGTTTTATAAAAATATTTTGACCTTATCCATTTTAGCTGTCATATCCGTTCCTTCGTTTGCAGCAGAAAGTGAAAATGTTGAAAAGTTAGAAACCATTCGAATTAAGGCTCATCCACTTGAGCAAACTTCACAAGATTTTGCAGTTGCAGATACTGTTGTTGACCAAAAGCACTTATCGCAAGGTGCTGCGACCATTGGGGATGCACTCAGTAGCGAAGTGGGAATTTATGCTAATCAGTTTGGGGCTGGTTCGAGTCGTCCAGTTATTCGTGGACAAGATGGTCCACGCGTTAAAGTGCTTCAAAATTCATCAGAAAATATTGATGTCTCGACCTTGTCTCCTGACCATGCGGTAACAGTAGATCCTGTGCTTGCAAAACAAGTCGAAGTGATTCGAGGTCCTTCAACTTTACTGTTTGGTGCTGGAACTGTCGGCGGCTTAGTTAACGTTATTGATAACAAGATCCCTACGCAAATGCCTGAAAACGGCTATGAAGGACAAGTTGGCTTACGTTATAACACTGGAAGTGATGAAAAACTGGCAAGCGCGGGTGTAACTGTTGGCTTGGGTAGCCAAGTAGCTTTACGTGTTGAAGGGTTAACACGTGATGCGAATAACTACATTGCACCAAATTATATTCATGAAGGTGAAAAAGAGCGCCGTGTAGACAATACTTTTGCTCAGGGTGATTCAGTTAACGTCGGGTTGTCTTGGATTTATGACCGTGGTTATACGGGTATTTCTTATAGCAACCGTCGCGATCAATATGGCTTACCAGGGCATAGCCATGAATATGAAAGTTGTAGTGCTCACCTAACAGGAATACCGCATTTACATTGTGGCGATCATGAGCATGAAGATGGTGAAGAAGCTCATGATCATGGAAATGAAGAACACGAGCACGAACATGGTGGTCCATGGATTGATTTAAAATCTGAGCGTTATGATTTTAAAACTGAGTTAAATGATCCTTTTGCTGGTTTCCAAAAATTACGTGCTCAGGCGAGCTATACTGATTATCAACATGATGAAATTGAAGAAGGGGCAATTGCTACCCGATTCCAAAACAAAGGTTATGACGGGCGTATTGAGTTAGTACATAACCCTATTGCTGATTGGGAAGGGGTCATTGGCGCGCAGTTAGGCCAGCAAAAATTAGATTTAACTGGCGAAGAAGCGTTTATGGCACCGACCACTACGAAAAAGTGGAGCGTATTTGCCTTAGAACATAAGCAATGGAAAGACGTACATTTTGAGCTTTCTGCACGTGCAGATCAGCAAGAAATTGATGTAGACGATAACTCAAAACAAGATTTTGATGGTTCGGCATTTTCTTACGCAGGTGCTGCAAACTGGGAGTTTGCACCAAACTACAAACTCTCTTTTGTAGCTTCACATCAAGAACGTCTGCCTTTAGCTCAAGAGTTATATGCAAATGGTGGGCACTTTGCGACAAATACTTATGAGTTAGGAAATGATCAACTCAGTAAGGAAAAATCGAATAATGTTGAGTTAGGTTTACATTTTGATAATGACAAACTCGACTATCATCTTCATGTTTACCATAACTGGTTTGATGACTACATCTATGCACAAACCCTTGACCGTTATAAAGACTTCCGTTTAGTTCAATACACTCAAGATAAAGCACGTTTCTATGGTGCAGAGGGTGAAATTGGTTATCAAATTACCCCAATGTACAAGATCAGTGCTTTTGGTGACTATGTGCGCGGTAAAATTGATGCTGAAGGTAATGCGCCACGTATTCCAGCAGGACGGTTAGGGACTAAAGTCGACGCAGATTTTGGTGATGGTTTTAGTGGTTCTGCTGAGTATTATCATGTCTTTAACCAAGACAAAATCGCGGCATACGAGACCGAAACTGAAGGCTATAATATGCTAAATCTTGGTGTGGCATATTCAGGGCAATATGGTGTAAAAACAGATTATCGTGTGTATTTAAAAGCGAACAACTTGTTAGATGACACCGTTTATCAACATGCATCATTCTTATCAAATATTCCACAAGTTGGACGCAATTTTACAGTAGGTGTTGATTTTAAATTTTAAGGGTTTAACACGAAACTAAACTTGAAAAATCAAACCAAAAGACCTAACTTGAAACTATCAAGTTAGGTCTTTTTTATGCGTATTTTTCAACGAATTCATCAAAAAATAAATTGGTCAGGGCGTCGTTATATGGCGATATTACTTTGCGTTGTTGCTATTGCATATCTTGCATCGGCAATTTACCACACAGTAAAACCATTGCCACAAGGGATTAACTTTAGTGGCAAGCTTAGACATGCCGATGTCAAATTTTTAGCAGATAAAACCTACCTTGATGCAAAAGGGCAACAACAGGTTGATCAGCACATCTTTGATGAAATCTTGAAAATGATTGATGAGGCCAAAACCACGATTGTGGTGGATATGTTCTTGTTTAATTCAGAAGTTGGCGATTCAAAAATAAAGCAAAGACCACTCATGCAAGAGTTAACTGATGCATTGGTAAGTAAAAAAAGACAAAATCGCCAAATTCAGATTGTAATGATTACTGACCCGATTAACTCGGTCTATGGGGGCTTAAAACCTGAAAATTACCGTCAGTTACGTCAAGCAGGTGTTGATGTGATTGAAACCAATTTAGGCCCATTACGTGCGTCTAACCCATTCTGGTCCGGCTTATGGTACATCTGCTGCCAGAATGTTGGAAATAATCCTGAAAAAGGCTGGTTACCAAATCCGTTCGGTGATGAAAAAATTACACTGCGTAGCTATTTAAACTTATTTAACTTTAAGGCAAATCACCGTAAAACCGTGGTCGTCGATACCGATGCGGGCTGGAAATCACTCGTAACTTCTGCAAACCCACATGATGGTAGTTCTAGACACTCAAATGTTGCTTTGGTTGTAACGGGAGCCACAGCAGCTGATGTTCTACAAACTGAAGCAGCGGTTGCACGAATGTCGGGAAGTAGTGCACCCTCACTCATTTTAGGTGATTTTGAAAAAGACGTAACTAAACCTCAAGTCCAAGTCTTAACTGAAGGGGCGATTTATCAATCTGTATTAAAATTGATTAACTCAGCTAAGCCTAAAGAGCACCTTGATTTAAGTATGTTCTATTTATCTGAACGTAAGATTATTCAGGCTCTAAAAAGTGCTAAAGAAAGAGGTGTTATTGTCCGAGTTTTGCTTGATCCAAATAAAGATGCTTTTGGCAGACAAAAGAACGGTATTCCAAACCGACAAGTTGCTTCAGAGCTACATGCTACGGGCATTCCAATCCGTTGGTGTGATACGCATGGCGAGCAGAACCATAGCAAAATGATATTAAAATATAACGCTCAGCAAGCTGAGTTGATTGTAGGATCGGCCAATTTTACAGCCCGTAATTTAAAAAATTATAACCTTGAAACTGACATGCTGGTCATTGGAAAAGTTCAAGATCAAGTCTTTAAAGATGCTCAAAATTACTTCAATACATCGTGGTCAAACCTGCAAGGCAGACAGATGAGCGTGGACTATGCGAAGTATGCAGATGAGTCTAAAGTGAAGTATTGGATTTATCGTTTTATGGAATGGTCAGGTTTATCGACTTTCTAATTCTATTTTTTATATAAACATTGAGGCTATATGTTCACGACGGAGTCTTACCTAGTCTCACCCTAAACCTACAGCTCATTCGTTACTTTGGTTTTGCCCAAAGTAACCAAAGGCATTTGTCATCCACAAAACCTGTTCAATATCTCCATTTAACCGATTTTATTGCAAAAACAATATATTCATAAATTTCGGGCAGGTTGTGGATAACATTTAGCACCAGCGAATATTGGAAAATATTTAATTTCTATATCACTTAGCCTATCTCATCATTGAAATAATTTAAGGCGCTGGCGGAATCAACTGATCCAAAGTCTTATCATCTAACTTTTCTAATTCACTCAAATCAGTCTTAATTTTCCACTGTGACTCATCATCAACAGGATTTGGCAAACGCGCTTCAAGCCAATCACAGACTACATCTGGAGAAAACTCCGGATGATTACATTGGATAATCCACGATAAAAAATCTTTTGCTTCACCATTCATATACGGAGGTGGAGAAACAGGAAAGAATAAGGTCGGTAGGCGTTCGTTTGTTGATAGGTAGTTTAAAACATGCCCTAACTCTTGAACTGTTTGCCATGCAAGTGGGTGTTCTACATCAATACTGAACTTAAACCACCAAGCGTGTTCGCCATCTGCTCCATTCGCCATGATACGTGCTTCTTGCACACTTGGAACTTTGCAAAAAAACTGATGAAGACGTTCAAAACTGATTTCAGACACAGCAATTGACCTAGCTAGAAAAAAGCTAATGTTAGCATAGATACAGATTCTTCATATTTTCTTTATAGTCATTACAAACCTTAGCAATGTTATCTGTTTTATTCATGGTTTCTCCTTGACTGTCTTCTAATCTAGCTTCATATCAAGATTAAAAGGAAATAGGGCATGAAAAAGCCAATCGTTCTTGTACTTTCGACGTTAATGTTAGGTATATCAGCTACCGCGATGGCCGATACAAATCATCGTTGGGATAATAATCATGGTAGAGACCATGACCGATATGAACACCGTGATCGTGATGATCGTCGCCATGATTATCGTAATGATCATCGGGCTCCAAGTTGGTCAAATGCCGATCGTGGTAAGCACTATGGTCGATATGTAGCATTTAAACGCGGTGATCGTATTCCTGCGGAATACCGTAATAGTCGCTATTATGTTTCAGACTGGAGATCGCATCGTTTGTATGAGCCGCCACGTGGATACCGTTGGGTTAAAACGCCTAACCAATATTTACTTGTAGACTCAAAACATCAAATTTATCGTGTTCGTTAATTTTGAAATATAGAATATATAAATGGCCTCAATATTGAGGCCATTTTTTTATGCTAACTCATCATCTTGAGGTTGAGGTGGCTTTAAAGTTGTAGGTGTTTTTGCATGCTTTTCTTTCATCACTGAAGGATAATTCCAAGACGCAAAACGAACGACTAAGATAGAAAGGGCTAAAATAAGAATTGAGCCTGTAATAATGACTTGGTCCATATCCGCTTTATGGTCATGTTGGATATCTGAAATAAGTAGTCGAGTTAATGCTGTAATCGCAACATAAATAAGAAAGCGTACAGGCATATGATTGGTTTTAAAGTAAATTCCAACCATTGCTCCAAGTTCTAAGTATATAAATAATAATAAAATATCATCAATTGAAGCATACTTTTTGACTGTCAAAATTTCAAAAACAGTATTGGCTGCGGACCAAGCCACCATACAGCCAATAATGAATAAGGCTAAATAATGGAATGCTTCTACGGCGTAATGACCGAAACGGTCAAGTAGTCGCTCGTATTTTTTTGGATCAGGCATAGTGAGATCTTTTATTTGCTTCAGAATGTTTAGAAATTAAAACAAATTCCATGCCAATGGAAATAGTAAATACAAAATAAAAAAACGCCTGATTTTTCAGGCGTTTTTCATAAAGAACTTAATTAAGCTTGGTTCGTAAAGTAATCTTCACTAAAGCCCATAATTAAGTCAGAACCTGCTTTGATTTTAGCAATACGCGCATCAATATCTGGCAAGATACGTTCAACAAAGTATTGAGCTAAAGCAAGTTTGTTTTGATAGAAATCACCAGATTTATCTTTGGCAGCAGCAGCAATTTTCGCAAACATATAAGCGAAGCTGAGTAAACCAACTGCATGTAAGTAATCAACCGCAGCTGAGTTCGGGAAGTCTACATTTTCAGCAGCTTGTTCGATAATAAACTGAGTGATTGCTTCAATTTCAGTTGCAGCATCTAAAGTTGCATCTTTAATAAAGTTCAAGTCTGTGTCTAAGTCATTTGCAAAGTCACGGATTTCAGTGATGTATTCAGCAATGAACGCACCGCCACATTTAATGGTTTTACGACCAATTAAATCTTGAGACTGAACGCCATTCGTTCCTTCGTAGATTTGAGCAATACGGAGATCACGAATACATTGTTCCATGCCCCATTCACGGATATAACCGTGACCACCGAACACCATCTGAGCATCTAAAGTTGCTTGGAATGCTGTATCGGTCAGATAAGCTTTAGCAATCGGTGTTAAAAGCGCAACGCGATTATTGGCTTTTTTCACAGCTTCGGCATCAGTTGAGAATTTAGTGATATCGAGCTGTTGACCTACATAGACTGCAAATGCACGTGATGCTTCATTATTTGCACGTACGTTGAGCAACATACGACGCACGTCACCATGTACCAAAATACTATCTGCTGGTTTGTTTGGTGATTGAACACCTAATGCACTACGACCTTGTAAACGGTCAGTCGCATATTGAGCTGCATTTTGATAGGCAAACTCAGATGCACCTAAACCTTGAATACCCATAGATAAACGTTCGTAGTTCATCATAACGAACATGGCAGCAAGACCTTCGTTTTCTTTACCAACGAGGTAACCTTTTGCTCCATCAAAGTTCATCACACAAGTGGCAGATGCTTTAATCCCCATTTTATGTTCGATAGAACCTGGACCAACTAGGTTGCGTTCACCTAATGAACCATCTTCATTCACAAAGTACTTAGGTACGATGAACAAAGAAATACCACGTGAACCAGCAGGTGCATCTGGAGTTTTAGCAAGTACCAAGTGAATGATGTTTTCTGCTAAATCGTTATCACCACCAGTGATGAAGATTTTAGTACCTGTAATGTTATAAGTACCATCTTCATTAGGTTCAGCTTTAGTTTTGATAATACCTAAGTCAGTACCTGCATGTGGTTCTGTCAAACACATCGTGCCTGACCATTCGCCTGAGTAAATCTTAGGTAAGTAAGTTTCTTTTTGTTCTTGAGATGCATAGCTGCTTAAAGCCATGCCTGCACCCACAGAAAGAAGCGGGTAGAGCATAAATGATGGGTTAGTTGCAAATAACATTTCATCAGAAAGAACGGTGAGCATTTTTGGCATGCCTTGACCGCCCCATTCTTCGTCGGCCCCTAAGCCAATCCAACCGCCTTCTGCATATTGACGGAATGCATCTTTAAAACCTGCTGGTGTGAACACCTCGCCGTTTTCATAGCGAGCGCCTTCTTCATCACCAGTACGGTTTAATGGATGAGTCACGTTCTGAGCAAATTTAGCCATTTCTTCTAAAATTGCTTCAGCAGTTGCAGCATCTACATGAGCAAGTTTCTCATTAGACTGCCAAAATTGTTCTGCTTTGAATACATCATTTAAGATGAATTTCATATCAGCTAAAGGAGCATTGTAAATTGGCATAATCGTTCACCTTTTTTGTGCACATTGGCCTGTGCTAGATATCCTGTAAAACGAAATGGATATGGAATTTAAAGTGTAAATTTATCATTGATTTTATAAAAAAAGGACCGTCAAAACTGAGCAGTCCTTTTTTGTTTTTTAACATTGCATATCGCAACTAACTATGGTTAGAAAGCGAAATGTTCAGCATCTAATGACATTAATGGATCTAAGCCACCAGCAATAACATCTACATGTGAGCGAACACGTGGCAAGATTTTTTTGAAGTAGAATCGAGCAGTGGTTACTTTTGCATTGTAGAAGTCAACTTCGCTAGTACCTTCTGCTAATTTCTCTTGTGCAACAAGTGCCATACGAGCCCATAGGTACGCTAAAGTGATATAACCTGAGAAGTAGAGGTAGTCTACAGCAGCAGCACCTACTTCATCTGGGTTTTGCATTGCACGCATACCAATTTGCATGGTGAGATCGCCCCATTCTTTGTTAAGCGCTGCAAGCGGCTCAACAAATTCTTTCATGGCAGCATTGTCTTTGTTTGCTTCAACAAATTTGTGAACCATTTTGGTAAAGTCTTTCAGCATTGCACCTTGAGTTTGCAATACTTTACGACCTAACAAATCAAGTGCCTGAATTTCAGTTGTACCTTCATACAAGCAAGAAATACGTGTATCACGTACGATTTGTTCCATGCCATGCTCAGAAATGAAACCATGACCACCGAAGACTTGAACACCGTGCTTCGCAGACTCAGAACCAGTTTCAGTTAAGAATGCTTTTGCAATTGGAGTCAATAAAGACAAGATGTTGTCAGCAAACTTACGCTCTTCTTCTGTTTCGCCTTTTTCAACGATATCAGCATATTGAGCAAGTAAGTAAACAAGTGCACGACCGCCTTCAGCAAACGCTTTTTGAGTTAAAAGCATATTACGTACAGCAGGGTGAACGATAATCGGATCTGCATCTTTTTCTGGAGCTTTCGGACCAGAAAGTGAACGCATTGCTAAACGTTCTTTCGCGTAAGTTAACGCACCTTGGAACGATGATTCAGACGCTGCTAAACCTTGAACAGCAGTACCAATACGTGCTGTGTTCATGAAGGTGAACATACAGTTCAAACCACGGTTTTCAGGTCCGATCAAGTAACCTTTAGCTTGGTCAAAGTTAATGACACAAGTCGCATTACCATGAATACCCATTTTGTGTTCGATAGAACCACAACGTACCGCATTACGCTCGCCAATACTTCCATCTGCATTTACATGGAATTTAGGGACAATGAATAATGAGATACCTTTAGTACCTTTCGGTGCACCTGGTAAACGTGCAAGAACGATATGGATGATGTTTTCAGCCATGTCGTGTTCACCAGCAGAGATAAAGATTTTCTCGCCAGAGATTGCATAACTACCATCAGCATTTGGTTCTGCTTTAGAGCGGATAATACCTAAGTCCGAACCTGCATGAGATTCAGTTAAGCACATCGTACCTGTCCAAACACCTGAAACAAGGTTTGGTAAATAAGTATCTTTCTGTTCATCAGAACCATGATGTTCTAATGTACGTACAGCTCCGTGAGACAAGCCTGGGTACATACCCCAAGACCAGTTTGCTGTACCAACCATTTCAGAAATTGCAATACCTAAAGAGTTAGGTAAAGCCTGACCACCGTATTGTTCTTCTGCTGATAAAGACGGGAAGCCAAGTTCAATATATTTTTGATAAGCTTCTTTAAAGCCTGTTGGAGTGGTAACTACGCCATCATTCCAAGTACAACCTTCGCGGTCGCCAACTTGGTTTAAAGGAGAAAGTTCATTTTCACAAAAGTCTGCCGCAGCTTCTAAATATTGATCAACCAATTCACGGCTTACGTTACCTTGGAAATCAGGTAATTTTGCATAGTGTTCTTCAGCATTTAATAATTCATGCAAAACGAATTGCATATCACGTAAGGGCGCTTTGTATTGTGGCATATCGGGTTCCTCAATACTGGTGAAACCAGAGTTATAATCTTAATCTATGATAATGTGCCATGAGGCACCTTGGACTATTACATCGTGCAACAACTTGCATAACTGCACAAGCACCTCAGGACCTTTACTTTGTGACTGCAAAGTCAAGAAAAAAATGCTTAAACTAGCTAAGTGCTTTGAGTGTAAACACTTTTGGTTATGTTTATATGATACAAATAGTCAAAATCGTAAATAGTTATGTATAAACAAAAGGCGCCTATAGGCGCCTTTTGTTTCATAATTTTTAGAATTATTTTGCTTGAGCTGATGCAGGAGCAGGGGCGTTAACTGGTGGTTGAGGGCGCTTTGGTTCAAAACGAAGGTTACAAGTACCTTCAAGTGTCTTATCTCCAACTTGAACATTTACTGCTTGTCCGTTGGCCTTACCATCACATGCTTTTTGGATTTGTTCAAAGCGAGCTTGACGTTCTGCACGGTGCTGTTCCCATGCTGCTTTTTGTTCTGGTGTGAACTCACGATGTTTCATACGGTGGTGGCCTTCACGTGGGCCATCTTGCATCATGCCACGTTCTGGCTTAGGTGGTTGAGTCGTCGATTGACAAGCCGCTAAACTTCCCATTGTTACAATTGCCGCACTGAATAATGCAATTTTTGCCGTCATTTTCATATTTAAAGCCTTTTAATGTTGTGTTTACCATTGGCTTAAAGATTAGATAATAAAGATGTAGAAACAATGGAGAGTTTTTCTTTTCGTTGTTGGTTACAATGCCAAATATAGGGTAAAAATGAGAGAGTGCTTTTGAACGTTCTACGTGTTCCCATTGCATTACGGTTGTTTTTGACAGTCTTGCTCACCACATTGCTTATTGCGACTGCAAGCTTGAGTGTTTTGCACTGGACAATGCAAAAGAACTTTGCCAAATATGTGGCCGACGTTGAAATGCAAAAGCTCGACCGCCTTATTACCAATCTTGGCAATGTCTATACAGTGTACCATGATTGGGGAAATGCGATTCAGGCACAAATTTTACAAATCGAAGGGACTGCGGCTCCCGATGA
Organism: Acinetobacter sp. AOR14_HL; assembly: GCF_027855175.1. NCBI lineage: Bacteria > Pseudomonadati > Pseudomonadota > Gammaproteobacteria > Moraxellales > Moraxellaceae > Acinetobacter > Acinetobacter sp. AOR14_HL. The sequence continues at coordinate 60,828 of NZ_JAKTII010000012.1, forward strand.
TTATGATCGCCTCTCGCAGTGGTGGCTTCGTCGTCAATATGATATTGCCATACAACAGCACTCTTTCGATGAACATGCCCTCATCAATATTTCACCCGAAGTTACGCCAACAAATAAAAATACTATTTTTAGCGATGAAGAGTTAAAAACGCTTGAGCAAAATTTACCTTCTCAATATCAACCGTTTGAAGGGCTACGTTTCCCTTTAAGTGCAAACCAGTTTCGCCCAAGTGATGATAAAAATAAGTCAAAGAAGGGGAGCTTAAAAGATATTGAAACTCAAAATGGTAAGAAGCGTTTTATTGCTTTACCTGACCGCTTGGGTTTAAGTTCTCGTTTATCTTTATATGATGCAAATCACCAGTTTGTAGTTGGTGAACCGCCTTCTTCAGATCAGATGTCATTTCGCCCGATTATCTTAAACAATCAAGTCGTGGGATATTTGGGCTTAAAACCCGTTTTGGATAAAGAAGATGCTTTAAGTATTAATTTCTTTAGTAATCAAAAGCGTTATTTACTCTTAATTTATGCTTTAACCTTGCTCTCAAGTTTAGTTGCAGCGCTATTGATGGCAACTTATTTTAAGAAACCGATTCAGCGTTTATTAAATGCGACAAATGAATTAACTAAAGGAAATTATCAGCATCAAGTTGTTATTAAACGAAATGACGAATTAGGTGATTTATCCACCCAATTAAACCATTTGGCAGAGATTTTACATCGGCATGAAGAATCACGTCGTCAATGGGTAGCGGATACTTCCCATGAATTAAAAACGCCATTGGCTGTATTGCAAGCACAAATTGAAGCGATGCAAGACGGTATTCGAAAGGCAACCCCTGAACATCTTAATGCGATGATGCGTCAGGTTTCAAGCCTGAAAAAATTAACACAAGACCTTGCAGACTTGGCGCAGGCAGATGCACAACAACTCAAGTGTTATTTGAGTTCTGTAAATCCATGGGAAGTTGTATTACAAGAAGTTGAAAACTTTAAACCGAAACTTGAGCAGGCTGGTCTCGAAATTCAAGTTGAAGGAACAAGCTCTCCGCTATTATTAGATCGTGATCGGTTTAAACAGATTATTGTTAATTTAATTAGTAATAGTATTCGTTACACAGAAACAGGTGGCAAAATTCATATTCATACAGCTCAAACTCCGCAGGAGTGGACTTTGTATGTTGATGACAGCCCATTTGGTTTAAACGATGAGCAGTTATCTCGTTTAGGTGAACGTTTCTATCGCGTAGATGATTCGCGTACGCGTAGTACAGGTGGAACAGGGCTAGGCTTGGCTTTGTCTTGTAAAATTGCGCAGGCGCTCGGTGGTACACTCAGTTTTGAACATTCACCTTTAGGTGGTTTACGTTGTGTACTCACTTTTAAAAAGCAGAGTTAAATATAAAAGGAAAAATATCTCATGAAACATGTGATGTTGGTTGAAGATGAAGTCGAATTGGCGCATTTGGTGCGTGATTATCTTGAAGCTGCCGGTTTTGAAGTAAGTATGTTTCATGATGGTCAAGATGCCTATGCAAGTTTCCAGCAACGTAAACCTAATTTAATGGTTCTGGACTTAATGGTTCCACGAATGGATGGTTTGACCATTTGCCGTAAGGTTCGTGAACAGTCAGATTTGCCGATTATTATGGTGACTGCTCGTACCGAAGAAATCGACCGCGTCTTGGGTCTGAATATGGGCGCTGATGATTATGTATGTAAACCGTTTAGCCCAAAAGAGTTGGTTGCTCGCGTACAGGCAGTTTTACGCCGTTTAGAACGTAAGGCAGAGCCGGAACAGAATGATTCTTTCCGAATTGATAAAGCACAGCAAAGAATTTGGTATCAACAAAAATCGTTAAGCTTAACGCCAACCGAATTTCGTTTACTTGAGCTATTTTTAGAGCATGTTGGACAAGTCTATTCACGAGCACAATTATTGGATCATATTAATCCAGATAGTTTTGACGTTGCCGATCGTGTGATTGACAGTCATATCAAAAACTTGCGGCGAAAAATTAGTGAAGCGGCTGAAACTGGTAACCGCCATGAGTGGATTCAAGCAGTTTACGGTGTAGGTTACCGCTTCGAATATCCTGAAGAGTAAAACACTCACAGAAGTTATTCTGTGGATAACCACAATGTTATCCACAGAAAATGTGGATAATTTTAAAGATTTTATGGATAAATTATAATCTTTGTATGATTTGGCACGAATTGCCAAATCTCGTCTATATCTGAATTTCTAACTGCGATACATCCTAAAGTCCAATCCTTATGTGGCATATAAGTCGAGCTAAAAGGCATCGATAGTAAGGATTTTGGGACTGATCCATGAATCATGATATCTCCACCTGTTGGTTGATTATGTTGCTTGGCATAAGCAATATCTTTCGCATCGGGATAGGAAATATGCAAAGATTTATAGTAGGCACTTTGTGAGTTGCGCCAATCTATAGAATAAACCCCTTCAGGTGTTTTTCCATCATTTTCAAAGTGTTTATGCCCTTCAGGGTTAAAGCCTAAACGAATAGGATAACGACGGATTACTTCTTCATTATTTTTGAGTAGAAGTACGCGTTGACTTTTAAACACTTCAATTGAGGTGATGGGCTTGGTCTTAATTAGTTCTAAGATCTCTTCGGTTGAAAGAGCTTTATGGGATGATGTAAAAGTCGGTAAATATTTTTCATAATTATAAAAAGCGATTCCTAATGGAATCATGAGAAGTGTACAAAAAATGATAGGTCTAATTTTCATATATTATTCTTTAATGTTTAAGAAACTCTCTAAGCTACCACTAAAGCGGCTTAAGAGAGTTTTAGTCTTTTAAAATATTAAGAAGAACAGCTTACCGCTACATCTGGTACGTCACTTGGTAAAGGACCTAAATCTTGTGGCTGTTCAAGTTCTGGTTGTCTTGTATATGGCTGATTAAGCAGCTTAAATAAACGATCTACTTCGCTAAAATCATCTCGCTCAGCTGCTTCAATAGCACGTTGCGCCATATGATTCCGTAAAATATAAATCGGATTTGCTTCCTGCATCTTTGCATCAAGTTTATCAGTATCTTGATGTTCACGAATACTTTGATATTGGCTAAGAAACTCATCAAACTGTCGAATATCAAGGCAATCATCTCGTAGAGTTTTATATTCTTTATTTTGAAGTCGGATAAAGCTCTGAGTGTAGTCGAGTTGTTCAGTTTGTAAGATTTTTAAAAAAGTAAAACTACAATCAAGACTATCTTTATGAAAATGAGGTAATCCCATTTTTTGACATAAACCAGTTGTGTAATGTTCCATGAAGGTTGGTTCAAATTGTTCTAAGCAACGCGCTAACTCTTCTTTGAACTGATCCTTTTGTTCAGGCTCAGCGAGAGGGATTAAGTTGTTTAACCACGTCCATAAATTCCAATGACCTATACTTGGTTGATTTTGGTATGTATAACGGCCTTGATAATCCGAGTGGTTATTAATCCAGTTCGGACGGAAGCGCTCCATAAAGCCATATGGACCAAAATCGAGTGTAGAACCAGTAATGTTAAGATTGTCTGTATTCATCACACCATGAGCAAATCCAACCAACTGCCATTTAGCAATCATGATTGCAGTACGCTCAACCACCTTTTTGGCAAAAGATAAAATAGGGTTCTCGGTTTCTAGACACTCAGGATAATGCCACTCAATACATTTTTGAGTGAATTCTGGCAGCAACTCTGGAGCGTATTGATTAATCCATTCAAAATGCCCTAAACGGATATGGCATTCAGATGTTCTTAGTAACATCGCACCTAACTCTAGTTTTTCGCGCTGTACCCCTTGAGTGGAGGTTGTAAAACCTACCGCGTGACTAGAAGCGACTCCTAAAGCATTTAAAGCATGCCCAGCTAAATATTCACGAACCACAGAACGCAACACTGCGCGTCCGTCTCCCATTCTTGAGTAGGGTGTCGGGCCTGCACCTTTTAAATGTAGATCTATGGTTTGACCCTTTGTATTAAGTATTTGCGCAATCAATAAGCCACGACCATCTCCGAGTTGTCCCGCCCATTGTCCGAATTGGTGACCAGCATAGACCATAGCAAGAGAAGGAAATTCAGAGAAAGTACGCTGTCCGCTACAGATTTCAACCCATGCATTTTTTTCGTCTTCTGACCATTGCAGCTCATCAGCCAAAGCAGTATTGAAATGACCTGCTTTTGCACCACGTAAAGGTGATGGTTGCTGAACATGGAATAATTTAGACGGAAGTGAAGGGTAAAGCGGATTAAATTGCATGGGCTTGGCAAAATAGAGAAAGCAGATTTCACTATACCATAGTTAAAAAGCGGGCATAAAAATAGCTCCCGAAAGAGCTATTTTAGAGCAGAATTTATTTTAGTCTGATACTACATTAGTGTTCTTTTTAATGTTACGCATTAAAGTTTCTAAACACTCACGATGATGACTTAAACGGTGTTCAAGCAATTGAAAATCAACTTTAAGCTTGTGATCCATTCTATGAATCTTTTCAGCCATTGCTGCTTTTTTCGCTTGTAGTTCTTGCTCTTTTAGCTTTGCCCAGTCATTTAATGTATGGGTAAAAGCTTCGTATTCCTGAGCAATACGTTGTTTCATCTGAGTCATATCAGCATTTACATTGTGACCATAAATAGCAAGGTCTTGTTCAGCGTATTTAAATTTCATCGCTAATTCTGCTTTTTTAATATTAAAGCTTGGAATACGACGTAAATTTTTAGCTAAACCAAGTTTAGAACATGACCAGATCAACCATTTTGTTGGATCATATTGCCACCATTTCACACCATTACGATAATCGTATTGGAAGATGTGATGGTAGTTATGGTAACCCTCGCCCCAGGTAGCAATGGCTAACCAGAAATTATCACGTGCAGTGTTTTCGTCTGTATAAGGACGTTTACCCCACATGTGGCAAAGCGAGTTAATAAAGAAAGTCACTTGATGGCTAATGATTAAACGCAATAGACCACCAATGAGGACTACACCCCACAAATCGCCAGTTGCCCAACCAATTAAGCCTAAAATTCCAACATGAACTGCAACTACGAGTAAACCATAGTATTTATGTTGGAACATGACCAGTTTATCGTTCAATAAGTCTGGTGCATTTTTAAAATCTGGCTCAGATGGTGAATGATCGCGGATCATCCAACCCATATGGGCATACCAAAAACCACGATTAATTGAATATGGATCTTCATCAACATGATCAACATGTCGATGGTGTGTACGGTGACCAGATGCCCAGAACAAAATACTATTTTGCACGGCAAATGTACCACCAATCATTAAAAGAATTTTAAGTGGTAACGACGCTTCATAAGCTCGGTGAGCCCACAGGCGGTGGTAACCAGCAGTAATCCCCATACTACTTAGAGCTAAAAGAAAAAATAAGCTTACCCATGCACTTACACTAAAATCATAATAATACGCATAAATCGGGATTATGATTGCAGCAAGAATTGGTAAACCAATTAAGGTAATGCTAGCGGTCCAGTTAATTGGGGCTTTGAGTGGGGCGGAAGTCATATCCGGCAGCGCTCCTAGAAACCTTGTCAGACAAGGTACAAAGACAAAACGACATAGCAAAACCAATCATCAAGATATATTGCTATTCTATCCTTCATATTAGCACGTGCTTAGTGAGAATCACTAACATTATTGTACAGATGTATTGAAAGAACGGTAACAGATTTAAACTATGTAACAGAGTTTTTCAAGTAGGAGAAGTTGTTTAATGAACGTACAACGATTGAAAAAAAAGAACAACATTGATATTGCAAGAAAATTATCATTGCAGTCTATCTTGATCACGATCAGTCTTGTATTAGCTGCATGTCAAAGTACCCCACAACAAAATATTCAGAAAGGCCAGAAAGCTCAAGTAAAACCAGTCCATCGCGTACAACCTCCTGTAGTAAAAAAGAGAGTGAGTCCTGATGGTATTCAAGATATTGATTGGCAGATTACCCAAATTAATGGTCACAAGGCTAAGTTTTTTAACCAATGGCCAGTTCTTTCTTTAAATTCTGCTGTCAAAACAGTATCAGGTCATACAGGCTGCAATGGCGTTTTTGGTCGATATACTTTTGATTTCAGTCAACAGAAACTTGATATGCAGGTTAATGCAGGACATTCAAGTTGTGATGGTGCGTTGGCTCAAGAGGCAGAGTTGATTGATTCTTTACAGCGTATTCAAAAATTTCAGTTGGTAGGTAATACACTCTATTTGCTTGACCAAAGCGGTCAGCGATTGATTCAGGCGCAAAAGAAATAATAAAAGGTGGTTTTACCACCTTTTTTATATCTAAAGCGCTTGTAACATCGCAGTTGGAATATCTGTAATTAGCCCTTGTACATCTAAATCCCGTAGCTTTTTTGCTCTTTCTACATCATTCACTGTCCAAACACTAATATTTAGGTTTGCTTGTTGTGAAAGCTGAATCATTTCATCTGTTGCGAGTTGATCATGCCAGCCAATATGACAACAACCATATTGATGAGCGAGTTCAATTGCGATTGCACCCACTGGAAGTTCAACTAACAACCCACGTTTAAATTGAGAATTGATGTCGCGTAAGGCGGTTAGAATTTGAAGGTCAAAACTTGTGATGGTCACAACTTTCTCAAAACCCTGCAATTCAGTCTCAAGCTTTTGAACGAGTCTTTCTGCTAAAGCCATGTTTCTTACAGCTTTCACTTCAACTTCAATATGATCGAAGTTATCAAGTAAGTTTAAAACGCCTGTAAGTGTAGGTGTTGGTTCAGAGTTTGGCCAATTGGGCCAGTTTTGACGATGATCAAATGACAATGCTTGAGACAAATTAGATTGCTCAACAATTTGATCTATTCCCGCAGTACGTAAAAAGTTGTCATCATGGATCACAACTAATTCTTGATCTTGAAGCTGACGAATATCAAATTCGACACCACGAATACCTAGATTTTTTAAGTGCTGAAAACCACCTAGCGTGTTTTCAGGACCTTCTTTGCGTGCACCACGATGACCAATAATGCGCATAATTTTCTTCTATCAACTATTTTTAATGATGGTCTCTTCAAAAGAGTAGAGACCATTCTTAATCTAATCTATTTTTAAATAATCTCATTAATATTTTTTTGCCAAAGCACTTCTTGTCCACCTTCAGCACGTTGTAAAGCGCGGGATGCGACAAACAACCAGTCAGACAGACGGTTTAAAAGCTGGAGCGCTGTGGTTTGAATATTTTGGTCGCGTGTTTGTACTGACATTAGCGATCTTTCTGCACGACGGCAAACAGCACGTGCCTGATGGGCATAACTGCAAGTTAAAGAGCCAGATGGTAGAATAAACTCTTTCAGCATGGGTAAGTCTTCATTCATACGGTCAATTTCTTTTTCAAGAAATTCAATGCAAACAGGCTGAAGTAAATTGTAGTTTGGAATACAAACCTCGCCGCCTAAGTCAAAAAGCCAGTGTTGAACTAAGCTCAAACTCTTATCCCAATTTGCTTTGTCTATTACTTGACTTGCAGTGATTTGAGCTCGAAGAACGCCAATAATGGCATTGAGTTCATCGACATCACCAAGTGCTGCAATCCGTAAATCATCTTTGGCAACACGAGAACCATCGCCTAAACCTGTTGTACCTGAGTCGCCTGTGCGTGTATAGATTTTGCTTAAACGGTGTCCCATGATGGATATCCTGAACATAAAAAAGGGGATAATGTCGGTCAGAACATTACCCCGAAACTGGAGTTAAGAAAATATTTTTATAATAAAGTTTTGCTTAGTAGCTTAAGGTCACACCAGCTGATGCAAGGCGGCCGCCATTTACGTAATAGATACCTTTGTCATAGGAAGCAGTTTTATATTTCACATCACCCATATTCTGGATATTGGTAAAGAGTTTAACGTTTGGTGTAGCATTCCAGTAACCATTGAAGTCAACAGTGGTATATCCCGGAGTATCTTGATTATAGTCTTTTGCTTTAGATTTCGCAGAAAGTGAAACACTCAGTCCATAATGTTCGTTTTGTAAACCCGTACTTAAAGTAAAGCTTTGACGAGGACGTCGTGATAAATCTTGATCAGTTTCATCATTGATAGCTTTAACGTAGTTATAAGATGATTTAATAAATAAGTCATCTCTGTTCCAGTTTGCATAAACTTCGCCACCGCGCATAGATGCCTTATCAATGTTGATGTTTTGATAAATAGGGAATGTATTTATCCAATCGCCATTACACACAGCTATACAGCGTGATTCAATTAAGTTGTCGATTTTGGTGTAATACGCTGAAAGTCCAGTTGAAATGTTGTAGTTTAACTTCTGATCTATACCGACTTCATAAGAAATACTTTCTTCTGGCTTCAGGTTTGGATTACCCCCAGAGCCATACATGTCATTAAGGGTTGGTGCTTTGAAAGCTGAACCAATGTTGGCATAAATACTCGTCAGTGGTAAAACTTGATAACGGATAGCACCTTGTGCAACTGTATGTGTACCATATTTTTGGTTATCTTCTACACGAACACCAATTTGAGTGTTTAAACCATTATTTTGATATTGGTGCTGTACAAAATAGCCTGTGCTATTAACGTCTTCATCGTAAGGTGAGCCATAAGAGAGTACGTCCCCATCAATATTCTGATGAGTTACGCCTGCCAATACATTTTGAGATGAGGTGAATTGCCATTTGCCATAAAGCTCAGCCTCTTTTGTTGTACTATGTACAAAATCACTTGAACCATTTTGATCAAGTTCATCTTTAAATTGAGATAATCTTGCATTTAGAGAAATATCAGAATTGAGATTTACACGACCACGAATATTAAGTAATTCATTTTTGAAATCTTGAGAAGTTAATGAACCATCATAACGAAAAGTATCGTATTGGCTTGTTCCTTCATTTTGTGTGTAGTCAACAGATGCTCCGAAATCTTCTTTTTCTACCCCAACTTTAGTACTAAAGCCTTTTTGATCATAAGAGGCTTTTTTAATGTCATTACCTTTTAGATCAGTGATGCGTGAACCGTCAGACTCTAAACGTTGACCGCGAACTTGCGCATAAAAACCGTTTTCAGCAAGGTCGGCACCTACAATGGATTTGTAAGTTTTATTTTCGCCAATTTCTCCAGTTACAAATGCAGAAGTTTTTTCTGGAGTCTTTGAAATAATTTGTACAACACCACCAATCGCATCAGTACCATAAAGAACAGATGCTGGTCCTTTCAATACTTCAATTTGTTTAATATCAGTGGTATCAATAAATGCAAGATTTGCTGCACCAGTTGAGGCAGTGTTCAGACGAGCGCCATCACGTAAAATCAAAGCATGTTCAGAATTAGTACCACGAATAAAAATTGAAGATGTTTGCCCTAAACCACCACTTTGAACCATATTAATAGCTGCATCATTCATTAATAAGTGTGGTAATTCAGCAATTGGCGACTGTTCTACAACTTTAGGTTCAACAATAGAAATACGCGCTGGAACTTCACTCGCTTTTTCAGCACTTTTTGAAGCAGTCACTACAATTGGATCAAGTTGAGTTGCGTTCGTTGTATCTTCAGCAAAAATAACAGGTGAAAACCCCATCGCAATAGCGATAGCCCCTACCAGACGAGTAGGTTGAAAAGTCTTAGACATAACATGCTCCATACATTCACCCCACGTGAATGATCGGGTAGATAGATGAAACAAGTAGGTCTCCGGACTTCAGCGCCATATTTAAGTTATGGACATATTCACCTTCCCACATCATTGCAGTGGTGTAAGTCGAGAACGACTTAAAAAATATGCTTTACATTGTTACCGTTGCGGGGGCAGTGCCGGACTTTCACCAGCTTCCCTAAAGCATTAATTGCTTACACTTGCTTCCAATTTTACGCAGTATAAAGTGGCGATTTATTTCATACAATGTCATTTGGACCAATTCCCAGAGAACTTTTACGCAAGGGACAAAAATTGCATTACAATGGCGCTTATTTTAAGAAATGGTTGTAGTTTAGGCAGATCATGAGCCCTTCAAACCAAAAACGTACACGAGCGAAAATCTGTGGAATTACTCGCCCTCAAGATGTTCAGTCAGTAGTTACGGCTGGAGCAGACGCAATTGGTTTTGTATTTTTTCCGCCAAGTCCAAGACATGTCACACTCGAGCAGGCACAAGAACTAGTTAAACTTATTCCTCCTTATGTACAACTTGTTGGTTTGTTTGTGAATGCAAGTGCTACTGAGATTCAGTCAGTACTTGATTGTGTTCCCCTAGATGTATTACAACTACATGGCGACGAAACTCCAGAACAATGTCAGGAGATAGCTCGCCATTGTAAACGTCGCTGGTATAAAGCGATTCAGGTTAAGCCTGACCTTGATGTTATTGCTGAAATTCAAAAATATCAGGCGGCTGGAGCCAGTGCTGTCTTGCTCGATGCGTGGCATCCTGAGCTTAAAGGGGGCACAGGACATCAGTTTGACTGGTCTAAATTCCCAAAACTTGATATTCCATTAATCTTGGCAGGTGGTTTAACCCCTGACAATGTCATTGACGCTATTCATACTACCGGTGCTTTTGCAGTAGATGTGAGCGGAGGCGTAGAGTCCGCAAAAGGTATAAAAGACCAACAACTCATTGAACGATTTATGCAAGGAGTCCAACGTGGATCAGCAAAACAATGTGATTGACTATACACAGTACCCAGATGCTGCAGGGCATTTCGGTATCCATGGCGGACGTTTTGTGTCAGAAACTTTAATGGCGGCATTAGAAGATTTAGAAAATCTCTATTCCCGCATGAAAAATGATGAACAGTTTCTGGCAGAATTCGACCGCGATCTCGCCTACTATGTAGGTCGTCCTAGTCCACTTTATTATGCTGAGCGATGGTCAAAAGAGTTAGGTGGTGCACAAATTTACCTGAAACGTGAAGACTTGAACCATACAGGCTCACATAAGGTAAACAACACGATTGGTCAGGCGTTATTGGCAAAGCTTTCTGGTAAAAAACGTATTATTGCCGAGACGGGTGCTGGGCAACATGGTGTGGCAACTGCAACAATTGCAGCGCGTTTGGGTCTTGAATGTGTTGTTTATATGGGTGCTGAAGACGTTAAGCGTCAAGCGATGAACGTTTATCGTATGCGTTTATTGGGTGCGACTGTTGTGCCTGTGCAAAGTGGCTCTAAAACACTTAAAGATGCCATGAACGAAGCGATGCGTGACTGGGTGACCAATGTTGATAGTACTTACTATGTGATTGGTACGGTGGCAGGTCCACATCCGTACCCACAACTTGTACGTGATTTCCAGTCAATTATTGGGCGTGAAGCGCGTAAACAGATTTTGGAACAAGCGGGTCGCTTACCAGATGCATTGGTTGCTTGTGTCGGTGGTGGTTCAAATGCAATGGGCTTGTTCTATCCATTCTTAAACGATGCCAATGTGAAAATGTACGGTGTTGAAGCTGCTGGTTTTGGTATTGAAACTGGTAAACACTCTGCGCCGTTAAATGCGGGTCACGTTGGTGTGTTACATGGTAACCGTACTTACTTGATGAGTGATGAGCAAGGTCAGATTATCGAAACACATAGTATCTCTGCTGGGTTAGATTATCCGGGTGTTGGTCCTGAACATAGCTTCTTGAAAGATATGAAGCGCGTTGAGTATGTGCCGATTAATGATACAGAGGCTCTACAAGGCTTCCGTGATTTAACCAAAATTGAAGGGATTATTCCTGCTCTTGAAAGCTCACATGCAATGGCGTATGTCTCTAAGCTTGCACCAACGATGTCTAAAGATCAGATTATTATTGCGACCGTTTCAGGTCGTGGTGATAAAGATTTAATGACTGTTGCACGCATTGATGGCGTAGAAATGGTTGAGATGTAAGAGGATATAATGCCAAGTCTGTTTATGGTAATGTTGGGTGGGCGTCATGCACGCGCAAATACAGAAGTTCATGATGTTGTCATGGCTGTAGGAGATACTTTGGAAGAAGTTTATCCTCAACTTAAACAGGCTTGGTTTGGTGAGGCTCAAGGATTACATATTGATGCTTGGGCTAAGCTTTCGGGACTAAAATCTCAAGAGCAAAATTATCAAATTCATTTTACTGACGCAGCACCAAAACCAGATGACTTAAAGTTATATTTAATTAATCTGGGCGGATATAATGCTCATGAGTTCGGTGAGCTTCACCGTTATGAGTTTGTAGTTGCACCAAATGCTGTTGTTGCAAAACAATTGGGTAAACAATTTATAGATCAACAGTGGCAAAAAGCGCATACGGATCGAGTCATTGATATTGATGACTGCTTAGCGATAGATTGTGTGGCAGGGCGCTATATTCATTTAATAAAAGGCGATTTTGCTGCAACAGTTTGGGAAAATACGTATTTGACCGTGGTATAGGTCATTTGAAATCTAATATTCATATGGAAGTGGGTAAATGGATTTAATTCAAGAAAATGGACAGCCTCGTTATGGGCGTTTTGAATCTGTACCGTCAACCATTCATGTACAACATTATATTTATAAAACCCCTTATGGTAAGGTCTTAAAAGGCTGGCGTAAGCAATTAAAATACAAGAAATTTAAATTTTGTGGCATTCAACATAAACATTATAGTATTGGTCTTGCCATTGCTGATATTGGCTGGGTCGGTCATGGTTTTTTTTATATTTATGATCATGAAACCCAGCAGGTCATTGAATGGAATGCGATTCAGCCTTTAGGGCATAAAACCTATCTTGATGAACAGCCGTTGTTTAATCAAAGCTATTTTTCTAAATCGCCTTATCAATTTGATATTCAGCATGCGAATGGTGTGCGGTACATTCGAGTCACTAAATATGGTGAGATTAAACTCAGTGCTCGGATTTTTTGTGCTGGCACCGATATATTAAGTTTGTGTACACCGACAGGAATTAATGGTTGGACCTATACTCAAAAGCAGACGACGTTGGGTGTAGAAGGGATGTTTATTAATAAACAAAACCAAGTTGTACAATTTGATGAAAAGACTTTTGCATCTTTAGACGATACTTGTGGTTTTTTGCGACCTGAAACAGCTTGGTTTTGGCTTTCATGTAATTTTTGGGATGAACAAGGCCGACGTATTGGCCTAAATTTAGCTTCTGGTGTTAATGAAAGTTTTGGTAATGAAAACTGTTTATGGATTAATGGGGTTTTATTTCCCCTGACAGATGTTCTATTTGAAAAAGTAAATGATGAACTCTGGCAAATTAGTTCTCTAGATCAAAAGCTTAATCTACAAATCCATATTGGTTGGTGTAGATACGAAAATATTAATTTAAGAATGATTGGAAGTCAGTTCAATCAGTGGCAAGCTAAAATTAGTGGCACGATTGAACATGAGACGAATGATGTCATTACTTGCAATGAGCAATACGGTTTACTAGAACAACATTACGCAAAATGGTAACAAGCAGGTTATAAACCTGCTTGCCAGAATGCCTCACCAGCTGCAATAGGGTCATTTGTCTTTTCGAGTGTTTCAATCCAAACAGGATATTGACGAATTACCGGATGCTGAATTGGATGAAAATCTTTTTTAAACCAGTCTAGATATTGGCTTTTCATGGCTGTTAATGTGCCATTTTTACCGAAAAACCAAGGCAAACCTTTAAGTGTCATCAACAGTCTTTCTCTAGAACTAAAACCATCACATTTCAACATGACATTGGTGCGATAAAGTGTAAAACCAAACATCAATACTGTTGTAGCAACTAATACAAAGCGACGTGTTGACTCAGACACTTCACCCACTTGTTTCATGACATCAAAAGCAACATCACGATGCTCCATCTCTTCAATGGCATGCCATGCAAACAGTGCTCGAACATACGGATGTGCATTTTCCAATGTTTTTTTGTTGCTATAAAACGTCTCTGCCATTAAGGCTGTTAAATGTTCTGCCGCGGCTGTCATGGCAATGTTGTATTGAGGTGAGCGTTTTGTCAGTTCAAAACGGAAAATCCTTTTGAGGGTGGTTGTGAACTGGTCAACGGGCATGCCTTGCTCTTTCATGATCTGATTCATTTTGTCATGAGCAATACCATGTTGAGCTTCTTGTTTAATAAAGTCCACAACTCGTCTTTGTAGTTCTGGATCATCAATTTTGTCACGGAACATACGAACACATTCGATAAAATAACGCTCTCCATCTGGAAAGGTTAAGCTGAGTGCATCGAACATACGAGTCAAAAAAGGATCATTATTAAACCAAAAGCGAGGTGCTTCGTTTAAATGAAAATCTAGATCTTTACGAACCACTGGATCGACCTGATAAGAAACATGTGCGTTCATATTTTTATTTCTCGCATCTAACTTGTTCACTAGTATGTCGCGACTGGTCGGCTTTGTTTTGACAGTTATTGCCAATTTTTATACAGTTTACGACAAGGTGGCAGTAAAAAAAGGATGCGCCATGCAGGAGTTTACGATTTCAAATGGTTATTTTTACCTTTGGAATACTTACTTAAAAGAAAAGGGGATGGACTGGCAGGCATTAAATCTAACAGATGTTCAAGTTCGCCAAGTTCAAAACATTTTATCTGCATCTATCGATGCTCAATCACCTTTAACTTTTTTTCTTGAGCTTTTAGAGCTGACCGAATCTCGCCTACAAGTTTCCAATTTAGCTTTGGAAATGGCGACTTGTATTACACCTGCCAATTTTGGTGTATTGGGATATATGGCATCCCGAAGTGGTAGCTTTGCAGAGGTTCTTGAATATATCATGAAGTTTCACCGTCTGGTGATTGACGGTGAGCAAGTCGTGCCTATGCAAATCGAGCAAGATGCTTCTAAAATTCGTTTGTATTGGCCGTTGGTTGATGACAGTAATATCATACTTTGTGAATTGACCTTGGCAGCTATGGTACAACTTGCTAAACAAATAGCCCCACTGCATGATTTTCTCTTGCAACAAGTTGAGTTTGTGCACAGCGCACGTGGTCCGTTAGTGCACTATCAGCGTTTCTTTCAATGCAAATTATCATTTGGGAAACCTTACTATGCATTAACTTTTGCAAGTGAGGGACTAAGTATTCGCCCTCAACATGCAGACCCGACCTTAATGCAACTTTTGGTGAAACAGGCAGAAGAGGCGTTAGCTCAGCGTAAAATACAAACAGATTTAGCTCAGCAAATACATTGGATCGTGCATGAATATTTTAAGCAAAGACAGCAAGCGCCAAAAATAGAAGATATTGCCATCGAGTTGAATATTTCAGTACGAAGCTTACAACGCCAGCTACAGTCATTAAACACTTCATTTAAATTAATTTTAGATGCAGAGCGCATGAGACGTTGTGAGATATTACTCAACCAAAATGCAAGCCTCACTTTAATTGCTGAACAGTTGGGATATTCGGACCAGTCAGCACTTGCACGGGCTCATAAAAATTTGACAGGACAAACCTTGCTGACAAGAAAAAGACAATTACAGCTAACCAATAAAAATGCAGTGAAATAGGCATTTTTGGATGGTTTTCTATTCAGATGACGATCTAATAATGGCTCGAAAATAGGAAGCTTTGATCATTGAGAAAAGTTTCAAAATATTGATAAATGTACGCCATGGGTTGTATGAATCATACAATCGAATATCGCCATAACGTTAGACCTGTTCAATGGACAAAAAATAGCGTTAAAATGCGATGTTCTTGTATTTCTACAAACAACTCCTCAATTTTAAATAATTCAAGGAAAGCACAACCCTATGTCACGTCTTGCCACCCGTTTTGAAAAGCTTAAGTCCCAACAACGTAAAGCGCTTGTATCTTATGTTATGGCGGGTGATCCACAACCGCAAGTAACAGTTCCGTTACTGCATAAAATGGTTGCGGCAGGAGTAGATGTCATTGAGCTTGGTTTACCATTTTCAGATCCAATGGCTGATGGTCCGGTAATTGCGCTTGCAGCTGAACGTGCGCTTGCAGCAGGGACTAACACATTAGATGCTCTCAATATGGTAAAGGAGTTCCGTGAACAGGATCAGGATACACCTGTTGTTTTAATGGGTTATTTGAATCCGGTTGAAGTGATTGGTTACGAGAAGTTTATTTCTCATGCGAAACAGTGTGGTGTAGATGGCTTATTGCTGGTGGATTTACCGCCAGAAGAGTCAAAAGAGTTTGGTGCTGTGTTGAAGCAACATGACATGGATCAAATCTTCTTGCTCGCGCCAACTTCTACAGACCAACGCATTCAACATGTGGCAAATCAGGCAAGTGGATTTATCTACTATGTTTCACTTAAAGGTGTAACAGGAGCAGCAACACTAGATACGGCAGAAGCTGCTGCACGTATTCAGAAAATCAAAAATGCCACTGATATTCCAGTTGGTGTTGGTTTTGGTATTAGTGATGCTGCTTCAGCAAAAGCAATGGGTAGTGTTGCTGATGCTGTGATTGTAGGTAGTGCTTTCGTTAAAAATTTTGCAACGTTGGCAGCGGATGACGCTGTTGAACAGACGGTGAATAAAGTCAAGGAGCTTCGAGCAGCGCTCGATGAGTTAGTATGAATCAAGAAGTGAAATCAGGGAAAGTTCTTAGCCCTTCGACACCATGGACAAAACGTCCGGTTCCAGGTATTGAAGTCGCAAATGAGCAACAAATTCTCAAAGCAACATTTACTGAGCCAACGATTGAATGCCCTGAATGTCATGCTCTAGTGACACGTACAGCAATATCTTTCAATGCGTATGTTTGTCCGCAGTGTGATGAACACTTACGAATGAAAGCTCGTGATCGTTTGAATTGGTTCTTCGATAATGTCGTGACTGAATTGGGTCAAGAGTTTAGCGCGAAAGATCCATTAAAGTTTGTCGACACTAAACCATATCCAGACCGTATGCGTGAAGCGCAAAGCAAAACTGGTGAAACAGAAGCTTTAATTGCAATGCAAGGCAATTTAAATGGCGTGGATATGATTGCATGTGCTTTTGAGTTCGACTTTATGGGCGGCTCTATGGGTACTGTAGTGGGTGACCGTTTTGTTCAAGCTGCTGAACTTGCTATTGCAAAACGTCAACCATTAATCTGTTTCGCAGCTTCTGGTGGCGCACGTATGCAAGAAGGCATGTTGTCACTTATGCAAATGGCACGTACTTCAGCGGCGATCCAAAAATTAAAAGATGCAGGTTTACCTTATATTGTGGTGTTAACACATCCGGTATATGGCGGTGTAACAGCTTCTTTAGCAATGTTAGGTGATATTCATATTGCTGAACCGAAAGCGATGATTGGCTTTGCAGGTAAACGTGTAATTGAACAAACTGTACGTGAAACATTGGAAGAGCCATTCCAACGTGCTGAATATTTGCTTGATCATGGCGTAATCGATCAGATTGTTCATCGTCATGCTTTACGTGATACTGTATCTCGACTTGTATCGAAATTGATGAACTTACCTTGAATCAACAAGCTCCACTTTCAATAGACTCTTTAGATACATGGCTCAATTATTGGAGCCATGTTCACGTTACAGGGATAGATCTTGGTCTGGAACGTGTAATTCCTGTGGCAGAAAAGCTGGGCGTAACTCAGCCTACTGCTAAAGTTTTTACAGTAGCCGGAACGAATGGTAAAGGCTCAACTACAACTACACTAGCTGCCATATTAAATGAGCAGGGGTACAAAGTTGGGTTATATCAGTCACCGCATATCTATCGCTTTAATGAACGAGTCAAATTAGGTGGAGTCGAAGTCGATGATCAAAGTCTGATTGATGCTTTTGTTCAAGTCGATCAGGCTCGTCGCGATTGTGATTTAAGCTTATCTTTTTTTGAAGCAACCACTTTGGCTGCTTTTGTCATTTTTAAACAACAACAATGCGATGTATGGGTGCTCGAAGTCGGTTTGGGCGGGCGCTTAGATGTTGTTAATGTAATTGATCCCAATGTTGCGATTATTACTAATATTGGCCTAGATCATACCGATTGGTTAGGCGATACCATTGAAAAAATTGCTTTTGAAAAAGCAGGCATTATTCGTCCACACATTCCGGTTGTCTTTGCTGGCGAACAACTTCTACCTCAAGCAATTCAAGATAAAGCAGAAAGCACACAAGCAATTTTATATACCGTTAATCGTGATTATTTTTATAAACTCGCCGATGATGGGCAAAACTGGTACTTTGCTTCAGAAGGAACCACTTTAAAGCTTCCTTTAGGCCATTTAGCCATCGAAAATATTGCGGGGGCGGTTGCAGCCATTTTAAATAGCGGACTTGAAATTTCTCAGTCTGCTTTAGAAAAAGGTATTCAAGCTGCACGCCTAGCCGGGCGTTTTGAACAGCGTCAAGTGGAAGGGAAAACGGTAATTTTTGATGCCGGACACAATCCACATGGTGTTGAATTTTTGTTAAAGCAATTGCGAAATTTCTTAGAATACAATAAACAGTACACAGAAGTTGTCGCAGTATTTTCAATGCTGGCAGATAAAGATATAAAATCAGTAGTCGAATTATTGAAACCTACTGTTTTACATTGGAAAATTGCTGAGTTGAATGTGCCGCGTGCTGCATCGATTCAGCAACTCAATGATGCCTTGCAAGGTCGGACAGTACAACAATATGGCAATATCAAAGAGGCATTTAAATCAGCGCTTGAGCAAACAAATAACAATCAGCTGATTTTGGCCTGTGGTTCGTTTCATACTTTAGAAGCGATTTGGGAGTATTTGGAAGAATGTCAATGAATAACAAACAACGCTGGATGGGTGGTGTTGTTTTACTGGGTGGTGGTGTTTTATTGGCAGCATTACTTCTAAAAGGAAATGAAGAAATAAAGCAGGTTGAAGTTCAACCATCCACATCACCAAAAACTCAAACTAAGCCAAAGCAAGCAACCGAAGGACAAATGGTACAACTACAACCTCTAGCGGTTGATGTTGCAACAGAAAAGCGTTTGCTAGAAGAACAACGCCGTTCGCGTGAAAAGGCTGTTGCAGAACAGGAAGCACGTGCAGCTGAGTTTTTAGCCATGCAACAACAAGCTGAAGCAGATGCTGCTCGTAAAGCAGCTGCCGAATATGCTGCGATTAATGCGCGTCGTACCGCTGCTCAAGAAAGTTCAGACAATATTCCACCGGAAGTTGTCGGCAGTGATGGTAAAGTAAAAAGTCAACAAACTGATGTGAATAAAAAATCTGTAGATAGTGCAAAAGCAGAAGCAGATAAAAAAGCGGCTGATGCCAAGCGACAAGCAGAAGCTGACAAGAAAGCAGCTGAAGCAAAACGCCAAGCAGAAGCTGATAAGAAAGTAACTGAAGCAAAACGCCAAGCAGAAGCTGATAAGAAAGCAGCTGAAGCGAAACGCCAAGCAGAAGCTGATAAGAAAGCAGCTGAAGCAAAACGTCAGGCAGAAGCTGACAAGAAAGCAGCTGAAGCGAAACACAAAGCAGAAGCAGATAAGAAAGCATCAGATGCTAAACGCAAAGCAGAAGCTGATAAAAAAGCTGATGCTGAAAAAGCGCGTGAACTACTTGAAAATGGTGATAAAAAGTGGATGGTGCAAGTTGCATTGGCTGCTAACCAAGCAAATGCAGATTCAGTTGTTTCTAAATTACGAGCTAAAGGCTACAAGGTAACTACGAGCCAAACCAGCAAGGGAATCCGTATTATGGTTGGACCAGCGAAAGACCGTGATACAGCAGATGCAGCCCGTAAGAAAATTACTTCTGATTCAAGTTTAAATATGAAATCGGCTTGGGTAATTGACTGGGTGCCGCTTGATCAGCGATAACGGCTGATCATCCCCTAAATCAAATCAGGAACACTTCAAAGGCTTTATCTTGTGAGGAGTGTTCCATTCAATAGGGGATCTTAAAGATGAATACAACGATCAAAATATTAGAACGATTTGTTTTTGCACAAGATTCAGGGATTAGCGCGCTGTCTGGAGTTGCTTGTGTGGGGGATGATGTTTATTTTGTTGGTGATAATCTCCCTTATTTATTAAGAATCAATCGAACCCAGAACATGGCCGATGCAACGGTCTTTGAAAAAATTCCGTTATTTGATCCTTCAGAGCAAATACCGCTAAGTGCATTAAGCAAAGAACAGAAGCCTGATTTTGAAGCTTTAACCTCCATAAGTTGGAACGGACAATCACAGCTTTTGGTGATGGGCTCCGGTTCTACAGAAAATCGAAAACGAGCATTACTCTATAACCCTGCCAATGATCAGGTCAGAACTTTCTTGGATGCGGTTGATTATGATTTTTTGCAGCATCAGGTTGAATTAACAGGCGGGGCTGATCTCAATATAGAAGCCATATGTTCAGACCATCGTTATCTCTATATCTTTCAACGTGGTAACATAAATCTCCATCATGGGGTTTTAGTCTTTGATTTAATCAAAATTCAAGCAGGAAAATCCTTAGCAAATGCACTTATACATTCGCTCAAACTGAGCTTAGCTGAGCTTGATGGTTCAGCAAGTGGCATTTCAGATGCTTGTTTTTTAGCGGATAAAAATTTGATTGTTGCTACAGCTGCGGTCGAACAAACACTCAATACCTATGATGACGGTGCTGTCTTGGGAAGTTTTATCTTGGTGTTTTCGCCTGAGGGTAAAGCTTTAGCAGCTCATTTGATTCGAGATGCGAAAGGACAGACGTTGCCAATCAAGGTTGAAGGGATTACTTGGTTTGAGTCGAGATCTGATGGCGAAGTATTTTTATTAGCGACAGACAGTGATGGTGGTGATTCTGAAATTTTGAAGGTATTACTCAGCAACGCCGCTTTGGGAAAATCATAAAATTAAATCATATTTTTGATGGTCATCTATCTTTAAATGTATGTTTTTCGATGTAATTGATAAGAATGAAAACAATAAATAAGTTGGTGATTGAGCCAACTTATTTGCCTAACAATTGTGTTTGTATACAAAAGCAATCCAGTCTTTAACTGCTGGAATTCGACAGTTGTTGTTGAATCCATTTTACATTTTCAGGGGTGAATAAACGGTCAATATTTTTCCAAATAATATGATAACCGTATCCTCCTTCCTTCATTTCTTTAACCGCATCATCAATTGCCCAATTCTCAAAAATAATACGATACATGGCAACACTGGCTCCTGTACGGTCTGAACCATGATAGCAGTGCAATAAAACACGTTGATTATTCTGTTTGGCAATCTTAATTTGTTGCATGACTTCTAATAGATCTTGTCGATCAATTGCCCATGTATTGATAGGAATATGCACAAGATTAAAAATTTCATTTTTAAAAACTAAATCGTCTGCCGCTTTGGCTCTTAGGTTAATAATAGTTCCAATTTGATGGCGTTTTAACTCGGGAACCATCGTTGCATCGGGTTGTTCACTGCGAAAAACATCACCACTAATTTGATAAAAGTTATGACTCTGAGAGACTAATGTCCCCCAGTCTTGTGGTCGATGCTCATGGGCAATACTTTCATGTTGCATACATCCCTGTAAATTTATACAGATGGCAAGTGTGATGAGTGATAATTTTTTCATGTTTGATACCGGTTAAGCTCATAAGGATCATGAGCACAAATTATTTCAATCGTTGGCTCATGTTGAGCTAAATGCTGCAAGCGTTTGAGATTAACAAGACGTTTCTCATTATCTTCTGCAAATGTTTTTTCCAGCAAACTAAGAGATCTTAATTTATTTTTAGGGTTTAACTCTAGGTGTGAGTAATACGCATCTCCACAAAATAATAACCATTGATTTTGTTGCTTTATCGCAATGCCACAATGACCAGCTGAGTGACCCAATAAAGGCACCATTAAAATTTCATCTTGAAAAAGAGGAAAACCTTTTACCTTTTCAAGGTTAAACCATGCTTCACCTTGCTGATATTCAACAAAGTTCCAGTAACGATGGTCTTTATATTGATTAGTTCTATAGCGAAGTTTGCCCTTAAGATTTGGAAGTTGGGCCGCGTTATATTCTGCTGCTAAAACATGAACTGTGGCATGGGGAAAATCTGAAATTCCACCCGCATGATCAAAATCAAGATGAGTGACAAAGATATGCTGAATATCCTTAGGATTAAACCCGAGCTTTTGGATTTGCTGGATGGCACTAAACTCAAGGTTAGTCTCAATTTTGCCTAAACGTTGGACTAATGAACCTAGTCGCTGCTTCATATGTAAATAATCTTGTAGCCCAAAACCTGTATCAATAAGTACAAGGCCGCGATCGGTTTCAACCAACAGGCAATGGCAGACGACTTCAGCCCGGAAGCCTTTTTGTCCAAAGAGTGGGGCACAAACTGGGCACATGCTGCCGCACTTTAAATGATGAATTTTATAGATCATGATTTTTATTTTTTATACCGAATCGCTTCGAGTTATAACTGATCTGGGCAGTAAAAACCATGTGTATTCAATACATAAATAAAAAGCCATCACGTTGGATGACTTTTTAGGGTGTGATATTTACTT
The DNA here is from genome assembly GCF_027855175.1 of Acinetobacter sp. AOR14_HL. Lineage (NCBI taxonomy): Bacteria > Pseudomonadati > Pseudomonadota > Gammaproteobacteria > Moraxellales > Moraxellaceae > Acinetobacter > Acinetobacter sp. AOR14_HL. Next base: position 83,284 of record NZ_JAKTII010000012.1, read on the forward strand.
AAGATTTTCTAAAAATTTGATACTTATTTCCGATGCTCTGTTATGAACTTTTTAACTGGTTGCATACGTGTTGCTGTCAGTTTTTATTCGAAAACTTTAGAATGTTTGCCTACGCGCTTCGCTTGTCTTGTAGCGAACTTTTCAAATGCTTGCTTACGCACTTCGTTTGTCTTGCACTTCGATTAAAGCCTTTTTTAAAGGCTTTAATCTTGCTCAGGCTGTGGTGTTAAGCGTAAATAAGGTTTAACCGCTGTATAGCCTTTAGGGAAGCGTTGTTTAATTTCTTCTTCATCTTTAAGTGATGGCACAATAACGACATCTTCACCTTGCTGCCAGTTCGCTGGCGTCGCTACTTTATGCTTGTCAGTTAATTGTAATGAGTCAACAACACGTAAGACTTCATTAAAATTTCGGCCTGTTGAAGCAGGGTAGGTAATGATTAAGCGAACTTTTTTATTTGGATCAATAATCACTAATGAACGTACTGTCAGTGTTTCACTGGCATTTGGATGAATGAAACCATATAGCTCAGAGACTTTACGATCTTTATCTGCAATGATTGGAAAATTTACAGTCGTATTTTGTGTTTCATTAATATCGTTGATCCAGCCCTTATGAGACTCTACATCATCTACTGACAAAGCAATCGCTTTAACATTACGCTTCGTAAATTCATCTTTTAATTTTGCTGTGTAACCTAACTCTGTTGTACATACGGGCGTATAGTCGGCTGGATGTGAAAATAAAATTCCCCAACTATCCCCTAGAAAATCATAAAAATTAATTGTGCCTTCACTCGATTCTTGTTGAAAATCGGTGGCAGTGTCTCCTAATCGTAGTGTCATGATCGTTCCTCAATTGCTCATAATTTGTTATTCGATCCAATAAATATGCAGCATTATCTTTATGATTAAAATTATTGTTTTTGTATTTTATTATGAGTTTTTTATATAAGTGTAAATATATATGACTAAAACTCACTATTTTATGTGCTTAATCAATGTAACTTTAAGGTAAATTTGCTAAATTAGATTTCTCGGAAGTTATGCTTAATAGATGAGCGTTAATGTTACGTTTTTAGGGGCAGGGCGCATTACGGGGGACTAGGCGAATGATAAAACCATTCGTCTAACTATCAGATTTTTTTTAGGGGTTTTGTGCAAAACCCTTGTACTTCAAATTTCTGGCACCATAATAAACGACTGAGAAAAAGTTTATTCATTTGACCAAGCAAGATTTAGAGAGTTTATCCATGTTGGCAAGTCTGATCGGAGGTATCTTCGGTACAAAAAATGAGCGCGAACTCAAACGCATGCGCAAAATTGTTGAGCAAATCAATGCGCTCGAGCCGACGATATCAGCTTTAAGCGATGCAGACTTATCTGCAAAAACTCCAGAATTCAAACAACGTTATAATAATGGCGAAAGTTTAGATAAATTACTTCCAGAAGCGTTTGCAGTGTGTCGTGAAGCTGCCAAACGTGTAATGGGCATGCGTCACTATGACGTTCAGCTTATTGGTGGTATTACCTTACATGAAGGTAAGATTGCCGAAATGCGTACCGGTGAAGGTAAAACCCTTATGGGTACTTTGGCGTGTTATTTAAACGCATTAAGTGGCGAAGGCGTTCATGTCATTACTGTGAACGATTATTTGGCACAGCGTGATGCTGAGTTGAACCGCCCATTATTTGAATTTTTGGGTTTATCTATTGGTACGATCTATTCAATGCAAGGCCCGTCAGAAAAAGCGGAAGCTTATCTTGCTGATATTACTTATGGTACCAATAACGAATTCGGTTTTGACTACTTACGTGACAACATGGTGTTTTCTTTAGCAGAAAAGAAACAACGTGGCTTGCACTATGCCATTATCGATGAAGTTGACTCAATCTTGATTGATGAAGCACGTACACCATTAATTATTTCTGGTCAAAGTGAAGACTCTTCACATCTTTATGCTGCAATCAATACGATTCCCCCTAGATTACGTCCGCAAAAAGAAGAAAAAGTCGCAGATGGCGGGCATTTCTGGATTGATGAAAAGCAGCGTTCAGTTGAAATGACCGAAATTGGTTATGAAACTGTTGAGCAAGAACTTATTCAGATGGGCTTGTTGGCTGAAGGTGAAAGCTTATATTCAGCAACGAATCTAAGCCTTGTTCACCATGTGTCTGCCGCTATTCGTGCACATTTCTTATTCCAGCGCGATGTTCACTATATTATTCATGATGGTGAAGTCGTGATTGTTGATGAACATACTGGCCGTACAATGCCGGGCCGTCGTTGGTCAGAAGGTTTGCATCAAGCAGTTGAAGCGAAAGAAGGCTTGGAAATTCAGCCTGAAAACCAGACTTTAGCGACCACAACATTCCAGAACTATTTCCGTTTATATAAAAAGCTTTCAGGTATGACAGGTACTGCTGATACTGAAGCTGCGGAAATGAAAGAAATTTATGGCCTTGATGTTGTGATTATTCCAACTCACCGCCCAATGGTACGTAATGACCAAAACGATTTAATTTATTTAAACCGTAATGGTAAATATGACGCGATTATTCAAGAAATTACGAATATTCGTGAGCAAGGTGTGGCACCGATTCTTATTGGTACAGCAACCATTGAAGCCAGTGAAATTTTGTCTTCTAAGTTAATGCAAGCTGGCATTCACCATGAAGTGTTGAATGCAAAACAACATGAGCGTGAAGCTGACATTATTGCTCAAGCGGGTAGCCCGAATGCAGTAACGATTGCAACGAACATGGCGGGTCGTGGTACTGACATTATCTTGGGTGGTAACTGGAAAGCGAAACTTGCCAAACTTGAAAACCCTACTGCTGAAGATGAAGCACGTCTGAAAGCACAATGGGAACAAGACCATGAAGATGTATTGCAATCAGGTGGTTTGCATATCATTGGTTCTGAACGCCATGAATCACGTCGTATTGATAACCAGTTACGTGGTCGTGCGGGCCGTCAGGGTGACCCTGGGGTTTCTCGTTTCTATTTGTCTCTTGAAGATGACCTTATGCGTATTTTCGCAGGTGACCGCGTAGTCGGAATGATGCGCGCGATGGGTCTACAAGAAAATGAAGCGATTGAACATAAAATGGTGAGTCGTTCAATTGAGAACGCTCAGCGTAAAGTTGAAGCACGTAACTTTGATATTCGTAAAAACTTATTGAAATACGATGATGTGAATAATGAACAACGTAAGATCATTTATTCACAACGTGATGAAGTGTTAGCTGAAAATACTTTAAAAGAATACGTTGAAGAAATGCATCATGAAGTGATGAAAGGCGTGATTGCTAACTTTATTCCACCTGAGTCAATTCATGACCAGTGGGATGTTGAAGGTTTAGAAAATGCTTTACGTATTGATTTGGGTATTGAGCTACCAATTCAGGAATGGTTAGATCAAGATCGCCGTTTGGATGAAGAGGGTTTAGTTGAGCGAATCAGTGATGAAGTGATTGAACGTTATCGTCAACGCCGTGCTCAAATGGGTGATGAATCAGCAGCAATGCTTGAACGTCACTTCGTTTTAAACTCTCTTGATCGCCATTGGAAAGATCACTTAGCTGCAATGGATTACTTGCGTCAAGGTATTCACTTACGTGGCTATGCACAAAAGAATCCTGAACAGGAATACAAGAAAGAAGCTTTCAACCTGTTTGTAAATATGCTCGGTATTATTAAAACTGATGTTGTGACTGATTTGTCTCGTGTACATATCCCAACACCAGAAGAACTTGCAGAAATGGAAGCTCAACAGCAGCAGCAAGCTGAATCGATGAAGCTTTCTTTTGAACATGACGATGTAGATGGTTTAACGGGTGAAGTTACACTTTCTCAAGAAACCATGAACGAGTCTGCCGATCAGCAAACTTTTCCTGTTCCAGAAAGCCGCAATGCGCCATGCCCATGTGGTTCTGGACTAAAATATAAACAATGTCACGGTAAGATTTAATCTGCCTTCACAAAAAAAAGCAGAACAATTGTTCTGCTTTTTTTTACGTTTGTAGTAAGCCTGTGAATAATGTTTGCAGTTTTAAGCATTAAATGCTATTTACTTCTCATCCAGAGTGTATGTTGGAAAGACAATGAAAAAAGTATTACAACCTTTATTTTTAACTGTTCTTGCTGTGCCTAGTTTTGTTTTCGCAGCAGAAGCAGCTTCAGCCCCTCAAACGACAACGGTTGACAAAGTACTTGCAGCAAAAGGCCCAACTTCGGCTCAAGCTGTAGTGAAGCAAGAAAATACAACAGTGATTAGCCCTCGCACAGGTATTCGCTATACGTTGGGTAACACAGCTAATCGCCCAATTATTTTACAAACTACTGCGATTGCTCCGGCAAACTCAGCAAACATTAATCGTATTGTGGCAACTAACCCTGCTTTATCTGTGAAGAGCCAAGAAAAAGCAAAAGTGGCTTTAATTGGTGAAGCAGCTGTAGCAGGAGCAGCCGCTGTTGCAGCAAGCAATGTAGCAGCTCCAGCATCAATAAATTAAGTCATATATTTATAAAAAAGCCGGTCAATGATGAACCGGCTTTTTTTTATAAGAATTTCTAGTTTTTAAATCTGATTATTCACATCATCATTTTTTGTTTCACGAATGAATAAGAAAGCGATGAGTGATAGAAGTGATGCCGCAGTAAGATAATAACCAACTGCATATAAACCATAAGTTTCAGCAAGCTTAGTGGCAATGAGTGGAGCAAAAGATGCACCAAAAATACCTGCCAAGTTAAACGTTAATGCTGAACCCGTATAACGAACTGAAGTTGGGAAAAGTTCAGAAAGAACAGTACCAATCGGACCATAGGTCAAGCCCATAATCGACAAGCCTGTACATAAGAAGAGAAAGACAATTAACGTATTTCCAGACTCTAACATGCTAGAGAAGAACAAGCCGAAAATTGCAGCAGCAATACAAACACCAATCGAAGTGGCTTTACGACCAAATTTTTCTGCAAAAATAGCCGATAAAGGAATGAATGCAGCAAAGCACAGTGTGGCAAAGAGTTGAAGTTCTAAGAACTCACCACGTGAATAGCCGAGTTTAGTGGTTCCCCAGTTTAAGGCAAATACGGTTGTAAGATAGAACACCACAAACGTACAGATTGCTGCAATCGTACCAAGTACAAGTTTACCTGTATGTTTGGTTAAGACTTCTTTAAATGGAATATTGACTTCTTTTTGCTTATCCAAAACTTTTTGGAATGCTGGAGTTTCATGGAGCTTTAAACGGATATATAAGCCAACAATCACTAATACAGCACTTGCAATAAAGGGAATACGCCAGCCCCATTGCATGAATGCCTGCTCAGGAATGGCTGCACCCAATAATAAAAATGAACCTGTTGCCAAAATAAAGCCAATTGGAGCCCCTAGTTGTGGGAACATGCCATACCATGCGCGCTTACCTTCAGGTGCATTCTCTGTTGCAAGTAATACAGCACCACTCCATTCACCACCTAAACCTAAGCCTTGCCCTAGACGACATACAGCTAATAGTAAAGGTGCGGCAAGACCAATTTGTGCATAGGTTGGAAGTAAACCAATACATACTGTTGAAATACCCATGGTGAGCAAAGCTGCAACTAGAGTTGCTTTACGACCAATACGGTCTCCTAAATGGCCGAATAATGCTGCACCGATAGGGCGGGCAATAAAGGCAATGGCGAAGGTTGCTAAAGATTGTAAGACTGCGGCACTGCCACTACTAGCAGGGAAAAACAGGTGAGGAAAGATAAGTACTGCGGCAGTTGCATAGATATAAAAGTCGAAGAACTCAATGGTTGTACCGACTAAACTTGCAAACAAAACCCGCGTTTTTGAATTAGTGGCTACTGCTGGAGCAGCAGTCGCAGAAGTTGACTCCATATAAGACCTTATATCAGTTAAAATTTATTTTTAATTTACTATTCTTTTTAAAGACATATTTTTCTCAAAGAATAGCGTGAAAGAACATCATCCATGACTCTTTCAGGATCACTGAATAAGAGTGAAAAATGAACTAAACAATGTACCAATAGATCGCAAGAAAGTGTGCTCCTGCACCTAAAAGCACAAAAATGTGCCAGATCGCATGGGTATATCTTACCTTTTTTAACGCGTAAAACAATGCTCCAACCGTATAAGCTAACCCGCCAATAATCAAGAAAATCAATGCGTCTTTACTCAAATAAGTACGCATATCATCCATTACAAAAACAGCAAGCCATCCCATTACAATATAGGCAAGTAAAGAAATTTTTTGAAAACGATGAATAAAAACTAACTTGAAAAGTGTACCAATTGCAGCAATGCTCCATAGAGCAATCAGCAGAATATGGGCTTTTTGTGTAGGAATCGCGATGCTTAAGAAAGGGGTATATGTCCCAGCAATTAAATAATAAATAGCAGTGTGGTCTAGTTTCTTATACCAGTAACGTAGATTTTGTGTTTGAGCAAAGTGATAGAGTGTTGAACTCGTGAAAACTAAAATTAGACTAAATGAGTATACCCATAAACCCACCCACTGAGCAGTTGGAAGATAAGATCCCTTCATAATTAAAAAGATAGAAGCAATAACTGCCATAACGACACCAGCTCCATGGCTGTAGGCGTTAAGTAGTTCTTCTTTTGGATCGTAAGTTTCCAGCACAGATTTACTCATGAGTTTAATTTTTTTGATTAAAAATACAAATGTATAGAAATACAAAACAGTCGTAAAGTTATTTTATTTTTAATCCTAGACCCTTTAAACTTCTATTTTATATGAGTCTTCATTTTTTAGGTATATCCGTGTCGGTTTTCTCCTTTGAGCAAGAACAGCAATTCTTTTATGAAATCAAACAAATGCTTGATGAGCAGACTTTTGAGCGTTTGATTTTGAGCCAATATAAAGGAGAGTTGGAACAACTGGAAAAAATCACTTTCCGTATTGTAGAGTTACATGGACAAAAGCAGCTTTCGGCTTTATATCACTATACAACCCAAGATGTGACCAAAAATTATTCATTTGAAGAGGGCTTAGAACAGATTACAGCGCTTTTAGTGCGGTGTAAGCAAGCGAACTTATTTTCAACTACTCAAGAAATCCAACTTAAAAAAAATAAGAAAAAAGCCTTATTAAATATGGGTAAAAAGCAGGCTGTAAATGCGACACAAATGGTGCAGGCGCATGATCGTGAAAAGCAACGCTATGTACAGCAAGGCAATGCATTTCTAAAAGAGCTTGGTATTACCGATGAAAAAGGCCAAATCATTCCAAGCATGGCCCGTAAATGGAAACAGATAAATAAATTTATTGAAATTTTTGCGAGTGCCTATGAACAGATTGACGCATCTCAGCAAGAGTTACGGATTGTCGATTTCGGTTCAGGTAAAGGCTATTTAACTTTTGCTTTATATGATTATTTGCAAGAACAACAAAAAACACCTCTCATTACCGGTGTTGAATTACGCCCAAACCTAGTTGAATTTTGCCAAAAAGTTGCAGATAAAGTTGATTTCAATCATTTAGACTTTTTTGAAGGCGATGTACGTAGTTATCAACCGGAGAAGTTGGACGTTATGATTGCCTTGCATGCTTGTGACATTGCTACCGATTTTGCGATTCATACTGGCATTCGTTTAAATGCATCAATGATTATGTGTGCCCCATGTTGCCACAAAGAGTTGCGCCCACAATTACATAGTCCCGAAGTTTTACAGCCAATGCTGCAATTTGGGATTCATGCTGGTCAGCAAGCTGAAATGTTAACGGATACATTACGTGCATTACTTTTAAAAGCTTATGGCTATGAAACCAAAGTCTTTGAGTTTGTATCGCTTGAACATACCAGTAAAAACAAAATGATTCTGGCAACGAAGCGTAAGGATGTTACTCAGCCTGATGCCAAGATCATGGCTCAAATTCAAGCCTTGAAAGACATGTATGGTATTAAAAAACAAACTCTAGAATTGTTATTACAAGACCAGTTGCCTATCGAGAATATTGGTTGTAAGTGTTAAGCAGGTTATCCCATGTATAAAATTATAGCGGGTGGGTGGGAGCAGCTTGAGAAAGATACCAAGCTCATTCGTGAGCAGGTTTTTATTCAAGAGCAGGGAATTGCACCTGAAGATGAATGGGATGATTTGGATGCCACAGTTTTGCATTTTATTGTGTATGATCGTGAGCAACCAATTGCTACAGCACGCTTGTTGCCACAGCATAGTGTAGGGCGGGTAGCTGTTTTAATGCCTTATCGAAAGCAGGGTATAGGTAAAATTTTAATGCAGCATATTATTGAATATGCGCGCCAGCAGAACTTACCTTATCTAAAGCTTTCAGCTCAAACTTATGTGACCGCGTTTTATGAAGCATTGGGCTTTGTGGTTCAAGGCGAAGAGTATCTAGATTGTGGTATCCCACATATTGATATGACTTTAGAGTTAAATTGAGACTTCTTTTTAGAAATCTCAATTTGGATTTACTTCATTGAATTCCAGCTTTCAATTGCCTGCAGCCCTGTTTCTAAACCAACTTCATAGCTATAACGAAGCTTTTTCGGATTAGTACTTAAACGACCTGCCATATTCTTAAGGGGTGGCGGGCAAACTTCTAAAATTTGCTGGTCTGAGTTAGAACCACGGACAAAATCGACCGAAGCATTATAGCGAGCACAACGGCTACGTAAGCTGTTTGCAAAACCATAATGATGTTTAAACGCATATTTCGCGAGGAATTGATCGCCTTTACTACTGGCTTTAAAGTAATTTTTCGGACGAGTGCGTAAAACTAACAGTTTTTTGACATCACTTTGCTGAGCCGTCCAACGAACAGGTAAGGCATCTGCAACGCCACCATCAAAGTATGGTTCACCCATAATATCGACGGGATGACGCGTTAAAACTGGAATTGAGCTAGACGCACGAAGTGCATTTAGCAAATTGTCTTTACCCGCACGAAGATATTCTGCATGACCTGTTTTGGCATGCGTCAACACCATATAAAAATCAGGATTTTTGGCAAACAGACTTTGCTGATCAAGTGGATGTTCTTTTTCACCAACTTCCCACATCCATTCTAAATCAAGTAAATCGCCGCCTTTAAAAAAGCGTTTGTAATCGATAAATTCAGGACGGAGTGAGTGATCAATATAAAACGTTAACGTGCGGCCTTGTTGACCAGCTAAGTAATTTGCAACGTTGGTTGAACCAGATGATACGCCAACATATAAATCGAAAGGGTTGAACTGCTGCTGTAAAAAAGCATCAAGTACGCCACTGGTAAAGGCACCACGCATGCCTCCACCCTCTACAACGAGTGCATTACGGGAAAAATCTGTCATTTGATATCTAATTACTGAGTTGAGTTCTGATGTTCTTTCATATCCATTTCAGACATGTTGTCACTATGTTGAGCGTGTTGCTCTGTGGAATTTTCAGCTTTTTGCTGCATTTGCTCTTGTTGTGCTTTGCGCTGAGCCCCTGGCATATAGTCAGGTTCATTACTCATCGCTAAATAGAAAAAGCCAAGGAAAATCGCACTCAAAACACCAACGATCAGAACAAATTTCCAACCTAAAATTGCTGACTCGGAAGAATTTTTATCGGACATAAGGATTTCTCGAATGTGCTTTAGAAGCACAAAAATGAAGTCTATTTATAGCATATTTAGGCAGGAGGCTGAAATCTTAAAGGTCATAAAGAAAAACCCATATAAATAAAATATATTTATATGGGCAAGGTTTATGCAGTTTTTAAATATCCAATAAGTCTAAGTTATTGAATATTTTGTTTCTGCTCAGCTTTGGTTTTTAGCAAAGTTGGAGGTGTAAAACGTTCACCATATTTGGCAGCTAATTCTTCAGCTCGTTTTTGTGCTTTATCAGTACCATATTGGTTGAGGAACTGGATCGCACCTCCCGTCCAAGGTGCATAACCAATACCAAAGATAGAGCCAACATTGGCATCAATAACTGACTCCAATACGCCTTCTTCATAACAACGTAATGTATCTAAGGCCTGTACAAACAGAATGCGATCGATCATATCTTGTTCAGAGATACCATGATCTTTTTGCCAGCGGTTTAAACCTTCCCATAGATGCTTTTTACCATTTTCTGGATATTCATAGAAACCTGCTCCAGCCGCCTTACCTTTACGGTTTAACTCATGAATCATGGTATGAACGACCTCATCGACAGAGGTCTTAGGCAAATCTTTCCCTTCGGCTTGTAGCGCTTTACGTGCTTCACTGGCAACATGTTCGGTTAAGGTTAAAGATACTTCATCTTGAATAGCGAGAGGGCCTACAGGCATGCCTGCTTTAAGCGCTGCCATTTCAATGCGGGCCGGATGAACGCCTTCGGCAAGTAAGCGCATACCTTCTTGAATAAAAGTACCAAACACACGACTGGTAAAGAAGCCGCGGCTATCATTGACAACAATTGGCGTTTTTCCAATTTGTTGTACAAAGTCGTAGGCTTTAGCAAGTGTGTCGCTTGAAGTGTTTTTACCTTTAATAATTTCTACCAACTGCATTTTGTCGACTGGGCTAAAGAAATGTAGTCCAATAAACTTCTGGTCATCTTTACTCGCCGTTGCCAAACCTGTGATTGGTAGGGTGGAGGTATTTGATGCAAAGATTCCACCTTCAGCTAAAGATTGTTCAGCTTCTTGAGTAACTTTGGCTTTGAGCTCTTGGTTTTCAAATACAGCTTCAATAATGAGATCACAGCCTTGTAAGTCTTGTGCTGAGGCAGTTGCTGTAATGAGGGATAATACTTGGTCACGTTTTTCTGCGGTCATACGGCCTTGAGAAACGCGTTTATCAAGGAGTTTCTGCGAATAGGCTTTGCCTTTTTCAGCATTTTCAACAGATACATCTTTTAGTACAACAGGAATGCCTTTAATTGCGGTTGAATATGCAATACCAGCACCCATCATGCCTGCACCTAACACACCAACTTTGGTGGCTTGCCATTTTGCAACATCGGCAGGGCGACTAGCACCAGACTTAATTGCATTTAGACCGTGCCAGAAAGTGCCGATCATATTTTTAGAGATTTGACCCGTGGTGAGTTCGGTGAAGTAACGAGATTCGATGCGTAAAGCGGTATCTACATCGACCTGAGCGCCTTCAACTGCTGCCGCCATAATTGCTTCAGGAGCAGGGTAACAACCTTTTGTTTTGTCTCTTAACATGGCTGGGGCAATAGCAAGAACTTGAGCAACAGCTGGAGTCTTTGGATCGCCGCCCGGAATTTTATAACCCTTCACATCAAAAGGTTGTTGAGACTTAGGGTTGGCTTTTACCCATGTGATCGCTTTATCTAAAAGCTCTTGTTCGTTTTCGGCAGTGTCATGGATTAAACCTAAAGATTTTGCTTTATCGACACCAAATTGCTTGCCTTCCATTAAGAAAGGAAATGCATTTTGTAAGCCAAGTAGGCGTACCATGCGGACAATACCACCGCCACCCGGTAACAGGCCTAAAGTGACTTCAGGTAGGCCGAACTTACTTTTTGGGTCATTGATTGCAATACGATGATGGCAGCTTAATGCAATTTCCCAACCGCCACCAAGGGCTGTGCCATTCAAGGCTGCAACGACTGGAATACCTAGAGTTTCAATCGTACGTAAATGGCCTTTTAACTTTTCAACCATGTTGAAAAAATCAGTGGCATGTTCAGGCTGAACTTGAATAAGCTCATCTAAATCGCCCCCAGCAAAGAAAGTTTTTTTGGCTGAGCGGAAAATAACGCCCGCAAGTGCTGTTTCTGCTTTAAGTTTCTGCGTTGCCTCATCAAGCGAGTCACGAAACTCGGCATTCATGGTGTTTGCAGATTGACCTGTTGAATCAAGCGTTAAAATGACAATGTTGTCGGCATTTTTTTCGTATTGGATTGCACTCATCTTTTATATCCCTAATCTTTATACGCGTTCAATAATGGTGGCAATACCCATACCACCGCCAACACAGAGCGTAGCTAAACCGCGCTTTTTATTTTGACGTTCAAGCTCATCAAGTAGCGTGCCTAAAATCATGGCACCCGTTGCACCCAATGGATGACCTAAAGCAATCGCACCGCCATTTACGTTAACTTTTTCTGGTGGAACATTGAGTTCATTGATAAAACGCATTACAACTGCTGCAAAGGCTTCATTGACTTCAAACAGGTCAATATCATCAATGGTAAGACCAGCTTTTTCTAAGGCTTTACGTGCAGCAGGAGCAGGGCCAGTAAGCATGATCGTAGGGTCTGTCCCTACGAGTGCAGTCGCCAAAACTTTAGCGCGTGGTTTTAAGTTTTGTTCTTTCACGGCTTTTTCTGAGGCCAATAAAACAACAGCAGCTCCATCGACAATGCCAGATGAGTTACCTGCATGATGAACATGATTGATTTTTTGTGCTTCAGGGTATTTTTGTAAGGCAACAGCATCAAAACCCATTTGTCCCATCATTTCAAAACTTGGGTTGAGTTTAGTCAGTCCTTCAACTGTCGTATTTCCTTTAATAAATTCATCTTTTTCTAAAATCACCACACCAGAATGATCTTTTACTGGAACCACTGATTGATCGAAATAGCCATTTGCCTGAGCTGCTGCGGCTTTTTGCTGAGAGTTTACTGCAAATGTGTCTACATCTTCGCGGCTATAACCATCTAAGGTTGCAATGAGGTCAGCCCCCACACCTTGTGGAACAAATGATGATTTAAGGTTTGTTTCAGGGTCTAACGCCCACGGCCCGCCATCGGAGCCCATTGGAATACGTGACATTGACTCGACGCCACCAGCAACCACTAAATCTTCCCAGCCTGAGCGAACTTTCATTGCTGCCATATTGACTGCTTCTAAACCTGAAGCACAAAAACGATTGATTTGCACTCCAGCAACATCATCATTCCAACCCGCTGCAATGGCTGCTGTTTTGGCAATATCACCACCTTGATCACCAATAGGAGTTACACAGCCCAGAACAATATCGTCGACTTTAGACGTATCGAGTTGATGACGCTGCTGTAATTCATTTAATAAAGTGGTGAGTAAGGTAATTGGTTTTACTTCGTAAAGAGAGCCGTCTTTTTTTCCTTTTCCGCGTGGTGTGCGAATGGCATCAATAATATAAGCCTCGCTCATAACAGTTCCTTTTTTATTGCTTAAAATTTATTTGTGTTTTGAGTGTACTGGTTTTAATAGCGAGTGCAATGACGATAAGCGCACCAGTCAGGTGATGATTTTTGCCAATAGAGATACAAAAAAGCCCAAGTTGAACTTGGGCTAAATGTGAAACTTAAATAGATTAAAGAATTAGTGGTAGCCGTGTAGCTGGCGATATAAACCAGGGGTCACACCAGTCCATTTTTTAAATGCGCGGTGGAAAGTACTGGTTTCACTAAAGCCAACTTGTTGTGCAACATCTTCAAGTGTTAATTCAGGGTTGAGTAACAAGTGAATAGCAGCATCTCGACGTAGGGCATCTTTCACGCCTTGGTAGCTTTTACCTTCAGCAGCCAAGCGGCGGCGTAAGGTTTGAGGAGATAAGTACAACATTGATGCAACGTCATTAAGCGTTGGCATTTCTTCACCAATCTGACTTTTGAGTACGTCACGAATACGAGAAGTCAGCGAGTTGGTGTTTTTGAATTTTACTAAAAGCTGAGCAGGAGCTGCTTTTAAGAACTCTTCTAGCGTTTTTTCATCTTGGCGGATTGGTAAGTCAAGATAATCGGCTGCAAAAGTAATTTCAGTACGCGGTGCATCAAACTGCATGACTGGTGCAAAAAATAATGCATCATATTCATCTGCATGGGCAGGACGTGGATAGCTAAAATGAACACGTTCTAAAGGTAAGCGACGTTCAATCAGCCAAGATGCCAAACCATGCCAAATCATTAACATACTTTCAGTAATGAAATGGTCCGGATCTAATGTTTTTGGAATGAGTGGAACTAAACGTGCTTCATGTTTGTCACGCTCTAGGCTTACAGACCATTCATCACCGAATAATTTGTAAAATTGAGATGAGAGTTCAAGGGCTTGGCCCAAGGTTTTTGCATGAATAATCAACTGACACATAATGGCAAAAGTGCCCAAACGACGCGGCTGTACATCAAAACCGACGTGTTCATCTTGTGTGACCATCCACAACATTTTTATAAAACGAGTGTATTGTTCTGGCGAGATTCGAGCTTTAGGTTGACGTAATAGTTCCGCTTCGATACCCACATGTGAAAGTAACGTCTCGACATCCATGCCAAGGCGTTTTACGCCTGTCAAAGCCGCATTCACGAAGTGGATGCTAATCGTATCGCGACTCATATTGAATCCTTCAGTCTCTTTGATGTTCACTTTAAATTGACCTAAATGACCGTCTAAAAAAATAAATTGGCGATTTACAACAGAGTAAAAGCACTTTTTACATGTTAAATTGCCGAAATGATCAAGGTAAATGGCTGAACATGACATTGTTTTAGAATATTTGCTTAACTAATATAAAAGAAAATATGAATAATAGTGGTTAAAAAACGATGACGACAGCATTAAATGGACTTAAAGTTCTCGATTTCTCGACACTCTTACCTGGACCTTTTGCCACAATGTATTTAGCCGATATGGGCGCAGAAGTCATCCATATTGAATCTCCATCACGTCCAGATTTAATTCGCATTATGCCGCCTTATGCAAATGGACAAGCAACGGCACATAGTTATTTAAATCGAAATAAACAGTCGATTGTTCTCGATTTAAAAGATCAAGCGAGTATCGAGCTGATTAAAGCTAAGATTTCCGAATTTGATATTGTCATCGAGCAGTTTCGACCTGATGTGATGCGCCGTCTAGGATTAGACTACTCAACGCTTGCAGAAATTAATCCACGTTTAATTTATTGTTCAATTACCGGATATGGACAGACTGGAAGCTATAAAGACCGAGCTGGGCATGACATTAATTATTTAGCTTTAGCTGGTATTGCTGGGTATAGCGGCCGACAAGACAGTGGCCCGCCACCGCTTGGCATTCAAGTTGCAGATATTGCAGGTGGTTCACTTCATGCAGTCATTGCTATTTTAGCCGCAGTGGTTGAGCGCGCGCGTAGCGGCATGGGGCAATATATTGATATTTCTATGACAGATTGCGTGGCAAGCTTAAATAGTATGGCTGCATCAGCCACACTTGCTGCACAGGTCGAACAGGCTCCAGAGCATGGCATGCTTAATGGTGGCATTTTCTATGACTATTATATGACCCAAGATGGTCGTTATCTTTCAATTGGCAGTCTTGAACCACAATTTATGTCAGGGTTATCAATAGCTCTTGATTTGCCACTATTATTACAAAAAGGCGCTTCCTTAGATGCCGATGACCGACAGGAAGTTAAACAAGCTATTCAAGAAAAAATAAAGACCAGAACATTTAAAGAATGGCATGAAATATTCGCAAATCTTGATGTTTGTGTAGAACCTGTTTTAAGCCTAACTGAGTCCTTAAACTCGCCCCTAGCACAACAACGTGGATGGATTGTGGATGTACCTTTGCAAAATAATACAGCAGATACAGAACCACAATTGGCATGTCCAATTAAGTTTTCAAGATCGAAAATGAGATATTCCTTTATAGGTCAAAAGCTTGGTGAAGGGCAGTGGTAAAGAGTAGAGGCCATTTCTTATACAATGTGTATTAAGATTATTATTAGATTAATCAATTGATTAACATTTTGAATAATTTCTTTACATAAAATTAGCGTACCCTTTATAAACAAAGACATAAAAGGTATGTAAACATGAAAACACATAAATCCTTGATGGCTTCCTGTTTATCCGTTTTATCAATTACTCTTTTTATACAGCACGCACAAGCTGCTGCTGCATTTGACCCAAATAGTCCTTGGATGTTGGGTGATTGGAACGGTCAACGCACCGCGTTACAAGCACAAGGTTATGATTTTTCTTTTGGATATACCGGCGAATATGCCGGTATTTTAGATTCAAAAAATACATCTACGCATGGTAGTGCTTATACGGGGCAACTGGCACTAGGAACTCATTTTGACCTAAATAAAATTTTAGGTTGGCAAGATACCGAAGCTCAAATCACATTAACTTATCGTGATGGGCAGTCGCTTTCTGAACACTCACCAGCTTTAGCAGGGCACTTAAGCTCGGCACAAGAAGTGTGGGGACGTGAGCAGACTTGGCGTTTAACAGATTTGTGGATCAAGAAGAAATTCCTTGACCAGAAGTTAGACGTGAAAGTCGGTCGTTTTGGTGAAGGTGAAGACTTCAATAGTTTTGACTGTGATTTCCAGAACTTGGCGCTTTGCGGTTCTCAAGTAGGGAACTGGGTCGGCGATCAATGGTATAACTGGCCAGTTAGCCAATGGGCAATGCGTGTTAAATATAACTTGCAACCAGACTTATATACGCAAGTTGGTGTATATGAATATAACCCAGAAAATCTGGACCGAGGCAAAGGTTTTAACCTAAGTACGGATGGTTCTCACGGTGCAATTATTCCTGCCGAAGTGGTTTGGTCACCTAAATTAGGTGCTCAAAGCATGGCTGGTGAATACCGTTTAGGTTATTACTACAGTACTGCTGATGCTAAAGAAATTGCAGATGAAACAAAAAATTCTCATAAGCAAGGTGTTTGGGTAACTGCAAAACAAAAATTATTCCAGCCTGTTGATCAAACAGATCGCGGTTTAACAGGTTTTGTGAACCTGACTTTCCACGACTCTGACACCAACAAAATTGATAACATGCAAAATGTAGGCTTGGTCTATAAAGGTTTGCTCAATCAACGTCCTCAAGATGAGTTGGCATTAGGTGTTGCACGTATCCATATCAACGATGATTGGAACGATGTCCAAAATAAAGAATATGACACTGAATACAATACCGAGCTTTACTACGGTATCCATGCGACGAACTGGCTGACTATCCGTCCAAATGTGCAATATGTTCGTCATGTTGGTGCATTAAAAAATGGTGATAACACTTGGGTAGGCGGTATTAAATTCTCAACGGCATTCTAAGCGTAATTACTCCGAAAACGGATTGTCGAGGGTTAAATCATTAATTGACGTAACTTGGCCTTCCGTTTTTCTTTATGCCTGAGTTTTGTTTTAGATGTATTGATAGGCCGATTTTTATTTAAAAGCTTGGTTTATCTTTCCGATAAAAATGATGATTAATAAGAGGTGGTTTATGAATCAACCTACTTCAAGATCAGGTTTAACGACTTTTACCGTAATTATTATTGGGTTATTAGCGTTATTCCTGTTAATTGGAGGTATTTGGCTCGCTACACTAGGCGGTTCAATTTACTACATTATAGCTGGTGTATTACTCCTGATTGTTGCATGGCAACTTTATAAGCGCGCATCCACGGCCCTATGGGTATATGCCGCTTTAATGCTAGGTACCATTATTTGGGGAGTCTGGGAAGTTGGAACTGACTTCTGGGCTCTTGCACCTCGTTTAGATATTTTAGGTATTCTTGGTTTATGGTTATTGGTTCCAGCTGTGACTCGTGGAATCAACAACCTTGGATCAAGTAAAGTTGCGTTATCTTCAACTTTAGCAATTGCAATCTTGTTAATGGTTTACTCTATTTTCAATGATCCGCAAGAAATTAATGGTGAAATCAAAACACCTCAACCAGAAATTGCTCAAGCAGTACCTGGTGTTGCTGAGAGTGATTGGCCTGCTTATGGTCGTACTCAGGCAGGTGTACGTTATTCTCCGTTAAAACAGATCAATGACCAAAACGTAAAAGATTTGAAAGTTGCTTGGACTTTACGTACTGGCGATCTTAAAACGGGTAATGACTCTGGCGAAACAACCAATCAGGTTACTCCGATTAAAATCGGTAATAACATGTTTATCTGTACAGCTCATCAGCAATTAATCTCGATTGATCCTGCTACAGGTAAAGAAAAATGGCGTTTTGATCCGAAGCTTAAAACGGATAAATCGTTCCAGCATTTAACTTGTCGTGGTGTGATGTATTACGATGCAAACAACACAACTGAGTTTGCAACAAGTCTTCAAGGCAAGAAATCTGACTCTACACAATGTCCGCGTAAAGTCTTTGTTCCTGTGAATGACGGCCGTTTAGTTGCGGTGAATGCTGACACTGGTAAAGCATGTACTGACTTTGGTAAAAATGGTGAAGTGAACTTGCAAGAGTTTATGCCATACGCTTACCCAGGTGGTTACAACCCAACATCTCCTGGTGTTGTGACTGGTTCAACAGTTGTTATTGCTGGTTCGGTAACAGATAACTACTCAAATAAAGAGCCATCTGGTGTAATTCGTGGTTACGACGTTAACACTGGTAAACTTCTTTGGGTGTTTGATACTGGCGCAGCAGATCCAAATGCAATGCCGGGTCAAGGTACTACGTTTGTTCATAACTCACCAAATGCGTGGGCACCTTTAGCATACGACTCAAAACTTGATATCGTTTATGTGCCAACAGGTGTAGGTACTCCAGACATCTGGGGTGGTGACCGTACTGAACTTAAAGAGCGCTATGCAAACTCAATGTTAGCGATTAATGCCTCTACTGGTAAATTAGTATGGAACTTCCAGACAACCCATCACGATTTATGGGATATGGATGTACCATCTCAGCCATCTTTAGCTGATATTAAAAACAAAGCTGGCCAAACTGTTCCTGCAATCTATGTATTGACGAAAACAGGTAATGCCTTTGTTCTTGATCGTCGTAATGGTCAACCAATTGTTCCTGTGACTGAAAAACCAGTTCCACAAACAGTTAAACGTGGACCACAAACGAAAGGCGAGCATTATTCAAAAACTCAGCCATTCTCTGACTTGAACTTGGCGCCACAAGACAAATTGACTGATAAAGACATGTGGGGTGCCACTATGCTTGATCAGCTCATGTGTCGTGTATCTTTCAAACGTCTAAACTACGATGGTATTTATACTCCACCATCTGAAAACGGTACTTTAGTTTTCCCTGGTAACTTAGGTGTGTTTGAGTGGGGCGGTATGTCGGTTAACCCTGACCGTCAAGTTGCTGTAATGAACCCAATCGGATTACCATTTGTGAGCCGTTTGATTCCTGCTGATCCAAACCGTGCGCAAACTGCAAAAGGTGCGGGAACTGAGCAGGGCGTACAACCAATGTACGGCGTACCTTATGGCGTAGAAATCAGCGCATTCTTATCTCCACTTGGTTTACCTTGTAAACAACCGGCTTGGGGATATGTTGCAGGCGTAGATTTGAAAACCCATGAAGTGGTATGGAAAAAACGTATTGGTACAATTCGTGACAGCTTACCGAACCTATTCCAATTACCAGCTGTAAAAATTGGTGTTCCTGGTTTAGGTGGTTCAATCTCTACTGCCGGTAATGTCATGTTTGTTGGTGCAACTCAAGATAACTACTTACGTGCGTTTAACGTTACTAATGGTAAGAAACTTTGGGAAGCGCGTTTACCAGCGGGTGGACAAGCAACACCAATGACATATGAAATCAATGGTAAGCAATATGTTGTAATTATGGCTGGTGGTCATGGTTCATTTGGTACGAAAATGGGCGACTATTTAGTGGCTTATGCCTTACCAGATAACAAATAAAATGCTTCTATAAAAAGGGCCTGGATTTATCCAGGCTTTTTTTATATCGATTTATATTAAAGCTTATCAATAAAACCGTTATTAAATATGCAAAAAAAGCATTTTATTGATGAATAAAAGCTCGCTATGCTATCTGCCTTAATAATGAATCTACTAGCCATACGCCATGTATTTATATACCGATTTCGATCAGCAGCTGATTAATCAACGAGTTGCTCAGTTCCGCGATCAGACAGAGCGCTATTTAGCGGGCAAACTTTCTGAAGATGAATACCGTCCATTACGTTTGCAAAATGGTTTATATGTGCAACGCTATGCGCCTATGCTGCGTATTGCTGTGCCGTATGGCTTAATGAGTTCAAAACAATTACGTAAAATTGCTGAAGTTTCAACTGAATATGATCGTGGTTATGCACACGTATCTACACGTCAGAACATTCAGTTAAACTGGCCAGCTCTTGAAGATGTACCAGAAATTTTAGCTGAACTTGCAACCGTACAAATGCATGCCATTCAAACTAGTGGTAACTGTATTCGTAACACAACGACTGACCAATATGCAGGTGTAGTTGCTGGTGAAATTGCAGACCCACGTCCAACATGTGAATTGATCCGTCAGTGGAGTACGTTCCACCCTGAATTTGCATTCTTGCCACGCAAGTTCAAAATTGCCGTTTCTGCACTTGAAGAAAAAGACCGTGCAGCAACAGCATTCCATGATATTGGTGTATATATCGTGCGTAATGAAGGGGGTGAAATCGGCTACAAAATTATGGCGGGTGGTGGTTTGGGTCGTACCCCAATCATTGGTAGTGTCATTCGTGAGTTTTTACCACGTGAAGATTTAATTTCTTACTTAGAAGCCGTTCTGCGTGTTTATAACTTACATGGTCGTCGTGATAACAAATATAAAGCACGTATCAAAATTCTAGTGAAAGCATTAACTCCTGAAGTTTTTGCTCAGAAAGTTGAAGCTGAATTTGAACACACACGTGAATCATTAAAAATTCAGCCAGAAATCTTGAAAAAACTGGATGAGGAGTTCATCCCATTTGACTATCAAGATTTGGCAGATGAAGATTTCACTGCTTTATTTGCTGAGCATCCAAAATTCAAGCAATGGTTCAATATCAACACACATGCACATAAAGTGAAGGGTTATCGTATTGTTACGATTTCTCTAAAACGTGCAGGTATCGCACCGGGTGATATGACCACCGAAGAAATGAACTTTATTGCAGATCTTGCTGATAAATATACTTTCGGCGAACTTCGCACAACTCACGAACAAAACATTGCTTTGGCAGATGTGCCTCAAAAAGATTTGTTCGATGTATGGCAAGCGCTTGAACAACAAAATATGGCACGTGCACATATCGGTTTCATTACCGATATTATTAGTTGCCCAGGTGGTGATTTCTGTTCACTTGCAAATGCGAAATCAATTCCAATTGCTGAAGCAATCACGCGTCGTTTCGATGACTTAGATAAGGTGTATGACCTTGGTCATTTAGACTTAAATATTTCTGGTTGTATGAATGCCTGTGGTCACCACCACGTAGGTAACATCGGTATTTTAGGTGTAGATAAAAAAGGTGCTGAATTCTACCAAATTACATTAGGTGGTAATTCTGACCATGATGCATCAATCGGTGATATCTTAGGGCCATCATTTGCAGCAGATGCTGTTCCAGACGTAATTGAAGAAATATTAAATACTTATCTTGATTTACGTACTGAAGGTGAGCGTTTTGTTGATACATATCGCCGTGTAGGAATTCAACCATTTAAGGAGCGTGCATATGCTTAATACAGCTCTACCAGTGCTTTATAAAGATGGCACGATCGCTGACAATACTTATCAAATCATTGCTGAAGATGGTGTTATTCCTCAAGGTGACGTTGTTGTAACAACAGCTCAACTAGACCAATTAGCAAACATTCAAGGCAAAAAAGCTTTGTATGTGACTGTGAGTGATTCACCTGAAGATCATACATTCCCATTAAATGAGCTTAATGCAATTTTCATTGAGTTTGCAGGTTTTGGTGACGGTCGTGGTTATTCATTTGCTGCATTATTACGTCGCCAAGGTTTCCAAGGTGAATTGCGCGCAACTGGTGATGTATTTAAGGATGTCTTAAACTACTTAAAACGTTCTGGTTTTGATAGCTTTGTCGTAAAAGAAGGCAAAGACGTGCAAGAAGCTGCGGCAGGTTTGCAAGACTTTACCAACCCATATCAAGCTTCAACCGCTGTACCGCAAGCAAGTTATCAAACTGGTGCTTAAATAGATTTCAAATACGAAAGCTGAACTTAGGTTCAGCTTTTTTTATAAATAATTTTTAAATGACTTAACTGAAGAACAAGAATGCTAGGCTTAATTTCAAAAATAAATCCCGGTGCTTGGTGGTTATTATTTGCCATCGCGACGGATGTACTCTCAACATTCTATTCTGCCAGAGGTAATGGCTTAGTTAATAAAACAGCTCAAGGTATTGCTCTTATTCTATATATGATCTCTTTCGCTTGTGCTGCGATTGCTTTGAAATATATGCAGGCTGGAATTTTGTATGTACTTTGGTCTGGAATTGGTGTATTAGCGACAGCTTTTCTAGCAAAGATTTTTCTTGGGCAAAATATTGATGTGGCAGGGTGGGTTGGAATTGGATTCATTACGGTAGGGCTGATGATTATTGCTCAATATTCCAATATTGATATTTAGAACCTCATAGAAATATCAGAGTACTTCTATGAGGTTAAGTGTTGAAAATATTAAGTATCAAGCTGGCAGTTGATCATCCATTTTATGCCAAACTGATCGGTAAAAGCGCCGTACAATGCGCCCCAGAACGTTTTTTCTAGAGGCATTTCAATTTGACCATTTGCAGATAAAGCATCAAAAAGTTGTTTAGCCTTTTCTTGCTCATCTTTTTCAAGGTTAATCGAAATGTAGTGATTATTACCTTGGGTAAAGACACTGTTAGGAGCACAGAATTGATCATTGGTATCTGATGCCATAAGTACGGTGTATTCATTAATTGGCAGTGAAACATGAAGAACTAGATTCTTATCAGCTTCCGATAAAGTCACACCTTCGGTAGATGGCATATCGCCATAGCGGCTCAGCATGCCGAACTCACCGCCAAAAACTGACTTATAGAAATTAAAAGCTTGCTCTGCTTGACCTTGAAAGTTGAGATAGTGATTGAGTTGCATTGTTATAGTCCATTGTTGTTTTCATTTAGAAGAATAAGTTAAAACGTAAAAGTGATTTTGTGGGTCATTTTTTGTAGTTTTTTCATAAAAAATCCCGCCGAAGCGGGATTTTGAAATATTGTTTTTTTAATTAAATGATTTCAATTGCAACGGCTGTAGCCTCACCACCACCAATACAAAGAGCAGCAATACCTTTTTTACCGCCAGTGCGTTTAAGAGCATGGATCAACGTAAGAATGATACGAGAACCTGTAGAACCAACAGGGTGACCTAATGCACAAGCACCGCCATTGATATTTACTTTCTCAGCATCAAGCTTGAAATCATCAATTGGGCACATGGTGACCATGGCAAAAGCTTCGTTAATTTCCCAAAGGTCAACGTCTTGAGCATTCCAGCCAGCTTTTTTCAGAACTTTCTCGATGGCACCAACAGGAGCGATCGTAAATTCTGAAGGGTGCTGAGAGTTTGATGCTGTTGCGATAATTTTCGCAAGCGGCTGTAAACCACGTTGAGCAGCAACTTCACTTGATGTCAGTACTAATGCAGATGCACCATCCGAAATAGAACTAGCGTTTGCTGCGGTGATTGTTCCGTCTTTTGCAAAAGCTGGTTTAAGTGAAGGAATTTTGTCGATCTTTGCATTTAGAGGTTGTTCATCTTGATCAACAACAACATCGCCTTTGCGACTAGGTACGGTAACCGAAACAATTTCATCTTTGAAATAGCCTTCAGTAATCGCTGTTTGAGCACGTTTCAAAGAACGAATTGCAAAGTCATCCATTTGCTCGCGTGTATAGCCACGTGTGTTTGCCATATCTTGAGCAAAAGAACCCATTAAACGACCAGTTTCAGCATCTTCAAGTCCATCAAGAAACATATGATCCTTAATTTCGCCGTGACCCATACGATAGCCAGCGCGTGCTTTTGGTAAAACATAAGGCGCATTTGTCATGGACTCCATACCGCCAGCAACAACAATTTCAGCACTGCCTGCTTTAATCATATCGGTTGCTTGCATTACTGCTTTCATACCAGAGCCACAAAGCTTATTAATAGTCACAGCACCTGTGGAATCTGGTAAGCCAGCTTTGCGCATTGCTTGACGAGCAGGGCCTTGTTTTAAACCAGCAGGAAGAACACAACCCATAATGACTTCTTCGACATCAGTAGGTTGTAAACCTGCTCTTGCGATTGCCTCTTTAATGGTTACAGCACCTAGTTCAGGCGCAGTAAGTCCCGATAACGATCCTTGAAAACCACCCATGGCAGTACGAGCACCATTAACAATTACGATGTCAGTCATTGTTCTAATCTCCAGTTGTTCTTAATCTCAAAATAAGAAATGTTTAAAACCTAGGCAGTATATTGCAAAAATCAGAGAGAAATATCTTCTGGATTAGACTGTAGAGTTCTAACAATTTTTAAGGTCTTCTAAACGAATATGTCCCATTTTGCTGAGAACCAATTTAAAGTTTTTAAGCTGATCATAAGAACAATATGTAAAACTGCCGTTAGATTCACGTGGCAGTCCAGTGTCTCCCTGAAATACGATACTATTGAGTTTTTTTCCAAATTTTTGAAATTTTAACGAACCATAACGATGATTAAGTTCAACATTGGTCAATATCTCTTCGTCGCTTTCTCTCTGTAGATTATGATTTGTGTCTACAAAGCTTATAAGGCTTGTATCCCAATTACTATTACACAGCGTTAAATCAACACTTGGGCAAATTACGACACTCTTATGTCGTAGAATTGCGTCATATTTGGCTTTTTGTATATGAATTGTCAGTAGTCGAGGAGTGTTTTTTAATTCTACCGAAGCCATAAATTGATGGTATAAAGGAAGAGCTATAGTGAACATAATCATAAGAATTGCGAGCGTTATAGTAAGTTCCATCAATGTGAAACCAGGAGATTTAAACATTAAAATTCCTTAATATATAAAAGAATATTTTGATTTTATGCGTTCTATCAATGATTTATATAGTTTTTTATAATGAGGAAACACAAAATTAAATAAAGGTTATCAGGACGCTAGAATACTGGTAAAATCACCCTAAGCGAAAGAAAGAAGTTGTTCATATTTTCTAGTTGAGTAAAAAATTACCGAATTACAACGGAAATTGTAAGTAATTTTGTCAATAATTTACTTGATTAAAATTATCAAGCACTTGGAAAGTCTATCAAGTGTTTGTATGATTCAAATGTGAATAGCTTAAAAATAATACTGGGGTAAAAATATCTCAGGGGCCAATAAATTTAGGCTGAGCTTGAACAACAATTGTTATCTCTGGAGGATATCCATGAAATTGAGTCGTATTGCACTTGCTATGCTTGTCGCTGCTCCATTAGCTGCTGCTAATGCTGGCGTAACTGTTACCCCATTATTGCTTGGTTACACTTTCCAAGACAGTCAACACAACAATGGCGGTAAAGATGGCGAGTTAACTAACGGACCTGAACTACAAGACGATTTATTCGTTGGTGCAGCTCTTGGTATTGAGTTAACACCATGGTTAGGTTTCGAAGCTGAATATAACCAAGTTAAAGGTGATGTAGACGGTCTTGCTGCTGGCGCTGAATACAAACAAAAACAAATCAACGGTAACTTCTATGTTACTTCTGATTTAATCACTAAAAACTATGACAGCAAAATCAAGCCATACGTATTGTTAGGTGCTGGTCACTACAAATACGAGATTCCTGATCTTTCTTACCACAATGATGAAGAAGGTACTTTAGGTAATGCTGGTTTTGGTGCTTTCTGGCGCTTAAACGATGCTTTATCTCTTCGTACAGAAGCTCGTGGTACTTATAACTTTGACGAAAAATTCTGGAACTATACAGCTCTTGCTGGTTTGAACGTAGTTCTTGGTGGTCACTTGAAGCCTGCTGCTCCTGTAGTAGAAGTTGCTCCAGTTGAACCAACTCCAGTTGCTCCACAACCACAAGAGTTAACTGAAGACCTTAACATGGAACTTCGTGTGTTCTTTGATACTAACAAATCAAATATCAAAGACCAATACAAGCCAGAAATCGCTAAAGTTGCTGAGAAGTTAACTGAATACCCTAACGCTACTGCACGTATCGAAGGTCACACAGATAACACTGGTCCACGTAAGTTGAACGAACGTTTATCTTTAGCTCGTGCTAACTCTGTTAAATCAGCTCTTGTAAACGAATACAACGTTGATGCATCTCGTTTGTCTACTCAAGGTTTCGCTTGGGATCAACCGATTGCTGACAACAAAACTAAAGAAGGCCGTGCTATGAACCGTCGTGTATTCGCGACAATCACTGGTAGCCGTACTGTAGTTGTTCAACCTGGTCAACAAGCTCAATAATTTGAGTTTTTGAACAGTAAAAAAGCGAC